>MHXP01000105.1:277-9736 GCA_001824485.1 Planctomycetes bacterium GWA2_39_15
CTTTCTGGATTTAAGAAGATCTGTGTGCTGGGATGCGGTTCGTGTGTGACAATATGCCACACGGGCGGTGAAAAACAGGTCACAGAACTTGCGGCACAACTACGTCTTTCTGCAAAACTGGAAGGCAGGCAGATTGAAGTCAAAGAAGACTCCACACTCCGCCAGTGCGAGTGGGAATTTATTGAGGATATTAAAGAAATCGTTAAAGATTGCGATGCCGTCCTTTCTATCGCTTGTGGTGTAGGCGTACAATACATGGCTGAAAAATTTCCAAAGATCAGGATATTCCCTGGTTTGAACACCACCTTCATGGGCGGACCAACAGAACAGGGAGTTTTTTGGGAACGGTGTGCCGGCTGCGGCAATTGTATTCTTGCGACAACAGGAGGGCTGTGTCCAGTAAGCCGATGTGCAAAGAGTCTATTGAACGGACCTTGCGGCGGCTCTCAAAATGGAAAATGCGAGGTCTCACAAGATACTCCATGCGTGTGGAATCAGATATATGACCAGCTTGATACACAGCAACTTCTAAAAACAATGGAAACTATTGTGCCGCCTAAAGACTGGACAACCGGAATGGAAAACCATCCACGGAAGATGATTCTTGAACATTTGGTTATGAAAAAATGATTTATTTGGGACACAGATTTTACAGATACACACAGATGGTTTATCTTTTAATTTTTTATCCTGATAATCTGCGTTCATCCGCGTCCAAAATTTCTTTACTACTAAATTATGATTGAAAATAGGTCTGATATGAAATCTGGTAGTAACTTAGAAAGATTATTAAGAGGCCGTCATTTCGTCGTTACGGCAGAACTAGGTCCCCCGCGCGGAGCAGACCGTTCAGTGATTGAAAAAAAGGCCGCAATATTAAAAGGTTACGGGGATGCATTCAATATAACAGATTGTCAGACTGCTGTTGTGCGTATGTCCAGTATTGCCGCAGGTCGCATCGTTCTTGATGCGGGACTAGAACCAATTATCCAGATGACCTGCCGCGACAGGAACCGTATTGCCATACAAAGTGACCTCCTGGGTGCGGCTGCATTGGGCGCAAAAAATTTGCTCTGTTTAACTGGAGACCACCAGAAATTCGGTGACCATCCGATGGCAAAGGGCGTCTTTGATATAGATTCGATACAACTCATCCAGATAGTAAAGATTCTCAGGGACGAAAAGAAATTCCAATCAGGACAGGAATTGAAGACATCTGAACCTAGATTTTTTATAGGCGCGGCTGAAAACCCTTTTGCCGACCCATTTAAGTTTCGCGCTATAAGACTTGCCAAGAAAATCACCGCAGGCGCTGATTTTATCCAAACGCAGATTATTTACAACGTAAAAAAATTTAACGACTGGATGAAAATGGTTACGGATATGGGACTCCATGAAAAGGCTTTTATTCTGGCTGGTGTTGCGCCACTCAAGTCCGCAGGTATGGCAAAACATATGAAACATAATGTGCCCGGCATGGATGTGCCTGACGAAGTCATGAATCGCATGAATGCTGCTTCTGCTGTAAAAAAAGGCAAGGAAGAAGGAATCAAGATATGTTTGGAAGTTATTGAGCAGGTTAGAGCGATTGAAGGTGTAGCCGGCGTACACATCATGGCAGTCGAATGGGAAGATGCCGTCCCTGAAATTGTCAAACAAGCAAAATTACATCCCAGACCAGCAATATAAATTTGTTTCTTCAGGCTTTTCTGTGGATATACGAATCAGCTTCCCCGCCTTCGATGGGAGGGGTTAGGGGAGGGTGGTCAGTCTTTTCCTTCACCCCCACCACCTAGCCTCCCCCATCAAAGGGGGAGGAATTCACTTCTATAGCTTGTTTCCACACAAGAAGAAGAGTCATAAATTCAAAACAATTCAAATCCAAAATTAAACATTAATATCAATCATGGCATTTAGAAATTTTTAATATAGTATTTTCATCCTGAATTCTAAGTAATGTCTCAGAGGCATACTTTCTTACCATTCCAGAATTATGTTTTGACAATTTTTCAAGTATTTCGACTGCCTCAGAATTGCCTATCTTATGCAAGGTATTTATAATCTCAAACAAAATTATAAAATCATGCCCTTTCCCTGCTAAAATGGATAATTTTGGCAGCGCCTTCTCTACTCGTAAATTGCCTATAATCCAGACAACACGCTGTAAGGTCAGCCGTTCCGGATGATCAAGGGCACAAATAAGTTTATCCTCAAAATTTAATCCCGAGAAAGATGCGGTCTCTTTTCCACACGCGGGACATTTCTGAGTGTTTTCCTCAAAATCAGACCAGCAGTGATAACAATAGAAATACATTTAGATTCCTTTTCACATCATAGCCATTTTTACTTGATTGGATTTCGCATCCGTTAAATTAATGGCATTCCACACTATTGCCAGACTTTCTTTTTGTTCTTCCAGTTTTCTATTTCTTTCCGCTAACAATCCTAATTCCTTCATAACAGACTCACCGCCTGCCTTTCGCCTTTCCTGACCCTTTTGTATAGCTCGTTCTATTTGTGCAGTAAGATCGTTCCCAAAGCCTTTCAGTTGTTTAGAATAATAATCAATAGTTTTCCTAATCCTTGATGTGAGGTCATAGCGCACCCTTCCACAGTTCCTGCCTACATCGGAATCCACCCTTTCCAACATTTCATTTAAAACCATCTTTCTGCTCATTGATTTAGGCAAAAAGGAGCGCAGAACAGACTTGACCTCCTCATCAGTGGGAGCAGTATATTCCTGTACCATATAATAAAAACTATTATCGTTGGTCAGTTCTATTGAAAATTCAACCTGACCCATAGATACCTCAAAGAGAATTTCAGCGGCTGTTTTAAACTCAGTGATGATATTATTAGAACGTTTTGTAAAGCGATTAAAGGTCTCCTGGATACTATTTGAGATTATACCCTCACTATCCTTTCTAAACACATCAAATCCAACGATAATCTCCTCTTTTATAACCTTTTGCATCTCATCTCTTAAGGCTGTCGGCTTGGTATCCTGATTTCTTTCAAAGAAATTTCGGAGGCACTTTCTTATCCTCGGTATCTCTTTTTCCTCAAAAAGCTTCAACATCTCTTCCACCTTTAGACATAATTTATCTGATTCACCTTTGAGCAAATAAGCAGTGTCTTCTCTGTCCTGATTCAGGTTAGCGACAAGTTTATGGAAGGTGTTTATCCTGTTTTCCAGTTCTTCTTCCGAAGATTCTAGTGTCTTTTTTTCAATACCTATTTGCGATAATACCTGCGAGATGAGACGATTTGCCTTAGATATTGCCGTGTTCAGAACAATCTTCCCTTTTTCCAAAGAAAGAAAACGACCTAGCGCATCTTCTAAATTCAAAAGACCACTCTGCGAAAGTTGAATATCATTGTTGTTTGTTTTTGCCTTTAGCGCTTCTCTGGCGGAGATAGGCCATATTTCATTCACGGTAAATCCCATCTCTTCTAATACGTGTTTATTAAAGGCTGCGATTTCTTCAATTTCCTTTGGGTTCAGATAATCAATCTTATTCAAAACGAAGAATATTTTTTGTGTAGAACCCTTTATCGTATCGAGCAGTTCCTTTTCCACCTGTGAAATAGGAACGTCTGCGCTCATGAGAAACAACGCCGCATCCAGATGGTCTAAATATTCGTAGGTCGTTTCTGTATTATGCAGGAAGGTAGACCCCACTCCAGGTGTATCTACCAATAACATCCCTTTCTCCAGAAAAGGGGACGAATATTCGATGTGCGCACATCGTACACCCCGCATATTTTTTGGATTTCCTTTCTCAGTGATAAAATCGGCAAGTTCTTCTATACGAACATTCTTTTCACTACCATCTTCCATAAAGATGTTACACCTGATTTTCTCACCATACTTCAGGATTGTAACAATGGACGTCAGCGGCACCACCGAAGAAGGCAGAATTTCTTTGCCAATCAAACTATTTATAAGCGTTGTTTTGCCCCTCTTGAATTGACCTAAAATTACCAAGTTAAAGCTATTGGATAATAACTGTTCCCTGACCATGCGTAATCGTTCACCCACCGTCTTTATATCTTCCTTTGTCAGTGTTTCGATATTTTCAATGACGGCTAGTATTTCTGTCTTGTGTTTTATAAATTCTTCTAACATAAGATAAAGAGTCCTGAAATAAGGTGTAACAAAAAACCCCTGTCAAAACCGTTGGCTTCGACAGGGGTTTAAATAAAAAAACTCCTATCGAAGAAAAGCTTCAATAGGAGTTATCAGCTATACATAGCAATTATGGCGAACTCCATCGCCCTTTTTAGCAGATTCTAATAAATATTTGAATTTTGTCAAGCCTATTTTATTTATGAAATTTTTGGCAGTTTGTAAATATTTCTTACCAATGTCTATCGCCAAGTCGTATTCTAGTTTTTTGAAACATATCTGGCACTCAATATAATTGTCATATCCTCGTAAATTAGGCATAACACCGCTTTCTTCTACGCGAATTCCCATCTCAGGCGATTGTTCTACCACCTGAAAATTACTTGTAAAAATCCTGAATTTTCTAACGTTACCACATTTTGGACATATAAAGAAAGTGTTTGTTAACATACACGACCTCCTTATAATAGTGGAAGTGTTTTGCTAAGAGTAGATCAACGAAAAGTTCCATTATACTTGTAGTCAGATTGCGGCTTCTCCCGACTCACTCGTACGAATGCGATACACATTTTCTACATCAAACACGAATATCTTCCCGTCGCCAATACTTCCTGTCTTGGATTCTTCAATAATAGTATTAACAATCTTTTCTACATCAGCGTCCCTGATGGTAATTTCGATCTTCATTTTCGATAGGAGATCATTCCGAAATCTTCTTCCGCGCCACATCTCGTTGATACCTTTTTGACGACCGTGTCCCTTTACTTCTGTAATGATCATTCCTGGATAGCCCAACTCTGACAAAGCGTCTTTTACCATGGTAAATCTTTCTGGCCTAATTATCGCTTCTATCATTTTCATAAAAAACCTCCATTTATTAAAAGGCCCTTTCTCTATTTATATCGTGGGCAATTTTATCCGCTCATAATTTACATCAGGGCATTCTCCACATTCGCCAGGTTTACCTTATGTTCTTCAAGAGTCTTATCGTTATTCCCTGGTATTTCTATCTCCAATTGCATAGACTCACTTCCCCTTCCTCGTCTCTCCCAACCTTTTTGTATGGCTAATTCTATTTGTGCAACAAGATCGCTCCCAAGTTTTTTCATTTGTTGAGAATAATGATCAACAGTCGTGCAAATCCCTGATGTGAGGTCACAGAGTATCCTGTCACAATTCCTGCTAACATCGGATGTCATTCCTGCTACCATTTCATATAAAACCAGTTTTCTGCTGACCGATTGAGAAAGAAAGGCGCGTAGAATGAATTTAAATTCATTGCCAGAGATACCCGTATGTTTCTGGACTATGCAATAAAAACTACTATCCTTAAGTACATCCATTGAATATTTAAATTGGTACATAGGCACATCAAAGAGGATTTCTACGGCTGTTTTAAACTCATGAATAATGCTGTTGGAACGCCTCAGAAAATGGTTAACAGTCTCCTTGATATTCTTTGAGATTGCCATCTCGGTATCCTTTTTAAACACATCAAATCCCGTAACAATCTCCTGCCTGATAAGCTCCTGCATTTCATTTCTTAAAACTGTGGGATTGGTATCTGGATTTTTTTCTAAATAATCCTGGAGACATTGCTTTATCCTCAATCTCTCCTTTTCTTCAAAAACCTTTACCATTTCCTTTGCCTTTAAGCACAACATGTCCAATTCGCCCTCGATTAGATATGCAATATCTTCCTTGTTTTGCTTTAAATTTGCGACGAGATGATAAAAGGAGTGGATCGTATCTTCCAACTCTATTCTAGAAGCCTCCGATATTTTTTTCTCAATAACGCGAATAACCCTTTCCATAATAGCCCTCCTGAATAAATTTAAGACAGGATCGCTTTTTATATAACAAAAAGCCCCTGTCAAAACCGTGGGCTTCGACAGGGGCTTTCCAATAAAAAAACTCCTATCGAAGTATCTGGCTTCAATAGGAGTTATCAGCTACAAGCGTAGCAGTTGGGCGAACTCCATCGCCTGAAATAAATATACTAAATATTCCAAATATTTTTGACAATGATTAGCATTTTTGTCTTGTACTTATAAATTCACACGCAGCCTCAGTAATTCACAGAAACATTCAAACCAGCCAATCATCCATACAAAAACAGCTTTTATTATCGAGCGTATAATTACCATTTCGTAAAACAATACGGTCATTATCTGACTTGTCATTTACAATCAAGTACATCATAAAGGCATCATACAAGTCTAACTCCGTATATTTAACGCCCAACAAACCCAAATTCTGAAGGTCTTTAACGCTGATAACCCTTTCCATAACATCCCTCCTATTAAATTCATGACAGAGGGTGTTTGCTTTGCTCACTGCAGCGAACAAAAAAACCCCTGTCAAAACCGTTGGCTTCGGCAGGGGTTTAAATAAAAAAACTCCTATCGAAGTATCTTGCTTCAATAGGAGTTATCAGCTACAACGTAGCAGTTGGGCGAACTCCATCGCCTTATTATCAATTTATGCGAAATTAAAATATCAATTACTTAATCTTTTGTCAAGTAAATTTATTGAATGTGCAGTAAATAACGTTTAATATTTTCGTAAAAAATAATAAAAAGTTACTGAAGATTGAAAAAATATTTTCTATCAAAAGCAAAAGAAGATATATTAGCCTTAAATAATTATGAAACTATTTATTTTAAGAAAATATTAGAATCACGGTTATTCTACATTTGCCAGCTTTAAGATATATTTTAATTAATATATCACAATACAAAATTGTAAAATATATGAAGATAACAACCGCTTTTCCTTTTTATTTTCTTTTCGCTATATATTATTTTTTTACTACCAGCATAAGTTTTGCCGATGAATGGGGTTTAGGAGAACAATTGGTAGAGGGTGGTAAAAGCGATACTATCATTCTTCATTATGACGGAAAAACATGGGATAGCGTCTATCATGGATATAGTGTGTGGCTTAATGGTATTTTTGGGTTCAATGACAATGACATCTTTGCCATTGGTGGGCAGGGTATTATTCTTCATTATGACGGTAAATCCTGGACAAAGCAAGAAAGCCCTGTTAAATGCAGGTTAAATAGAATTTGGGGTAGTAGCCATAACAACATTTATATTTCTGGAGATTACGGCACTATTCTTCATTACGACGGCATTGAATGGAAAAAGCAAGAAATCGGTACTAATATTTGGTTGAGTAGCATTTGGGGTCTTAATGAAAAATATATATTTGTCGTAGGCACTTTAGGAAAAATACTGCATTACGATGGGGAAAAATGGAGAGAGCAAAGCAGCGGAACTATAAATTGGCTTTATGGCATCCGGGGTTGTAACAAAAATACTGTTTATGCAGTAGGAGATTATGGTACCATTCTTCACTATAATGGAAAGGTATGGAATAAGTCCATTCAAAGCACAAATAAAAGACTTATGAGTGTTTGGGTAGCCGACTCAAAAAATATATTTGTTGTTGGTGCAGATGGCATTATTCTTTATTATAATGGAGTGAAGTGGACACAGCAGTTAAGTGGTTCAAAAAATTGGCTTCGAAGGATATGGGGTTTTGATACTAACAATATCTTCGCGGTAGGGGATTGTGGTACGATAATTTATTATGACGGTACAAAATGGAACAAGCAGAAAAGTGGCACAAACTACCTTTTGCTAAGTATCTGGGGAAACAGAAAGGATAATGTATATGTTGTTGGGATTGACCCAAATGACCACTACGATCAACGTTTAGATGTATCGTCTGAAAAAAATTGAACAATTCATATCACCTTAAAGTAATACTATGTTTTTACCATCTTTTTTACCACTTTTAATTACTGGCGTAACAGGGGTGCCTGGCTACAGCGCCTTTAAGTATTTTCATTCAAAATACCCTGACCACGTGACTGCCATTCGTCCTGTTCGATACTGGCCGCTGCGTGAGAAGGGAATCATTCCTCTGGATATAGAAGACCGCAAGGGGCTTACAGCATTGATGAAACAGAAGCGGTTCAAATCTGTTTTAAATGGGGCGGGGTCGTGTGCCTTAAAGTCCTGCGAGATGAATCCTGTACTGGCCTATCGTGTGAATGTTCAATCGGCCTTAAATATAGTGGAAATGATTTCTAGTCATGATATTCGATTGATACATCTTTCTACAGACCTGGTATTTCCCGGGAAATCAGAAGGGCTTTATACAGAAGACGACCAGGTATCGCCCGTCACAATGTATGGCAAGACCGTGGCAATAGCTGAAGATATTATTATGCTCAGATACCCTTCTGCTGCAATTTTTCGTATATCGCTTCCCATGGGAATCAGCGTCAACGGGCATGCTGGGGCAATTGACTGGATATTGTCACGTTTTAAAAAGAATAATCCAGCCACATTATATTTCGATGAAATGAGGTCTCCTTTTTATTGCGAAGATTTTAATAGCGCTATGGAAATAGTCTTTGAAAAAAAACATATCAGCGGCATTTATCATTTTGGTTCGCATCGGCATCTCAGCCTTTATCAAATCGGACAAATTGTAAACAAGGTTGGAGGTTACGCCCCACACCTGCTCAAAGGATGTCTGCGCAAGGAAGCAGGGCCAATGCCACCGAGGGCGGGAAATGTCACAATGAACAACAAGAAGCTCATTCAGGCTTTAGGAATAGACCCGTTTCGAAAGTGGCCTTATTTAGAACATCATGTGCCTGACGGAAAAGATTGGCATTATCATCGTCCCAAACATATGACCTTTCATCCCGAGCAGATTCATAATTGTCTTTACAGAATTCCTGTGGCTTGTTAAATATTTAAAAAATTCACCACAGTGGGTACAGAAAAAAAACAGAAGGTGAGAAGCTCGGAAGATGAGAAGTTGAGAAATTTTGCTTCCCAGCCTCCCAGTCTTTCAACTTCTCAACCTCTTAGTTTCTCTGTGATCTTAGCGTTCTCTGCGGAGAATGAATAGTTACTCATTTAGCAGTTTTGATATCTCCTCCGCCGCATGCTCAGACGCCCCTGTCTTTCCAATGCTATCCATAAGCATAGTTAACTCACTAATGCAGACTTGTCTTTTTTGAACGTCATTGAGTAGTTGCACTGCCTGATTTGCCAGCCATGCGTAGTTATTTCTACACATAAGAAGTTCCGGAACAATCATCTTATCCGCAAGCTTATTAACAAGACCAATATAAGGGGTAATAAAAAATGGCTTAGCTATAAAATACTCAAAAGGGAACACCTTATAGACAATAATCATCGGCTTCATATAGTAGGCAATTTGTAACGTGACTGTGCCAGCGCCTGCTACGCAAAGCTTGGATACACTGATTACCTCATGGATATTTCCCACTACAATTTTGA
>MHXP01000105.1:9757-12353 GCA_001824485.1 Planctomycetes bacterium GWA2_39_15
GCCTGGAAGAAAAGAGACAATTGTTTCGCCAAATTGTTTTTTTAATTCTGAGACAACACCTTCATTAACCCCCTCTTTGCAAATTTCATCGAATAACGGGTGACCTACATAAACAACAGGAATATCTGCATTTTCATAAAACTGCTTTTCAAATGGGTAAATGACTAATAACTTATCTACCAGTTTCTTCATCTTCTTTACACGCCACGGCCCGTGTGCCCAGAGTTGGGGGCTGACGTAGTAAATGACGGGAATCCCCAATTTTTTTGCTGCTTTAGCCAGATAAAAATTGAAACCGCAGTAATCAATTAAAATAACGGTGCATGGCCTTTCCTGCTTAAAGAACTGAATACAATCCTTTTTCATTTTCAAGAACGTTGATAGCTCTGTTAAAACATGAAGCCACATTAATGATTTAGTAGACATATCGTGAAGACAGTGCAAACCTGCCTGCTTCATTTTTTCTTTTCCAAGTCCATAAAATTTTATATGGGCATCTCTTGCAAGAAGGCAGCGCATGAGGTTTGCCCCGTGGACATCTCCAGAAAAATCTCCAGCACTAATAAATATTTTTTTGGAAAATTCAGGCATGGATTACCCCAAAAAAGAAAGCAGGAGAAGGGGAAAAAAGGAGCCTCGGAGAATAAAACAAAAGCTAAAAACACTTTTATTCTTCTTTCTCCATTTTTCCACTTTCACCCATTCTCCTTCCTTACACATATTTTTATAAAGATGTTAAAATATTTTTATTAAGAGATTAACGATATAAATAATAAGGTTTATTGTAAAAAATGCAGGAATGAGCAACCAGACAATAAATATTGCAAATGACGTGTCTATACAAAACAAGGCATAATGTGTATCAAGGGCAAAGGTTATTAGGCAAATAATTGGCAGGGCAACAAAAATTATTACAATTGTATAAAAGAGGATACTATGATGATTGTAAAGCAACGAGAAAGAAAAACAGGTATTAAATGTATAAAACAAAAGTAGCGTAAATGAAAATAGCTTCGTTTTGGCAAAGAAATAGCTTACAGCAGCCGCTATGAGAAACGCAAAAGCCATGATTAACAATACATAAAGTGGCACTTCACCTCCAAATATCAGTCAAATAGACTATTAATATTTCCGAATTTGCCTTATAAATATTAAGAATTGCGCAGAATTTTGATAATCTGTCACTGAGGCTAAAACGGAAAGAGTGTCGTCATCAAAAAAAATCCCAGTACTAATAAACAATAGTTTATTTCATACCGGGATTTTTTCAAGATAATTATTTAAGCATTCAGAAAAAGTTACTTTTTATCGGGGAAAAAGTCCTGTTTCACATTAAAAGATAAGCTAATGTGAGGCCGCAGATAGACAAACCAGAACACTATACCGACAAGAATAACCCCGCCGACGATATTCCCTATTGTGACAGGAAAAAGGTTGTTTATAAAAAACCCCTTCCACGTTAGTTGAGAAAGGTCTAATGTTTTCCCTGCCATTTTTTCAGCAGCAGCTACAACTTCGGGATGTTTTTTTAATACCACACCCATTGGAATGAAGTACATGTTTGCAACACAGTGTTCAAATCCACTGGCAACGAAACCGCCGATGGGAAAAACAATCGAAAGAATCTTGTCCGCCACGCTCCTGCCGCTAAAGCATAGCCAGATTGCAAGGCATACCATTGCGTTGCAAAGAACACCCCTTGCCAGGGCAGCCGAAAAAGAAAGATTAACCTTCGTATGGGCGATAAGCAGCGCCTTTGCGCCGACTATATTGTGAAAAAATTCCCATTGATGGGTTTGAGACATCCAGCAGACCATCGTGAGGCTGCCTATCAAATTACCAATAAATGAGACAACCCAGTTATTGAGCATATCACGCGTCGAGATCCTTTTACTAATACAACCCATAATAATTAAACAATTGCCCGTAAAGAGTTCCGCGCCGCCAACTACGACTAACATAAGTCCGAGAGAGAAGACAATACCTGCAATCAGAGAGTTAAGTCCGAAGTGCAGGGTGGAGTCGCTCGTTACAAAGGTGGCGAATTGTGCGCCAATGGCAATATAGACCCCGGCTAATATTCCCAGTAATAAAGTCTGTGAAAAGCTTAATTTCGCCTTTACCATGGCTACTTTGTCAATTCGGGATGCGATTAGTGGAGGTGAATAGGCATCGATATCGATAACCTGAATAGTTTTTGGAACTTTATTTTCCGCCATATCTTAATCTCCTTTTAATTATCTCTTTGATGGGCGCAAATAGATAAACCAATACACACCCGCAACCAGAACGATGCCACCGAATAAATTTCCAAGGACAACAGGGAACAGGTTATCGATCAAAAATCCTTTAAATAAAGTGAGATTCGAAAGATCTAATTTACCGCCATGAAACTTTTCTGCGGCTGCCAGTACAGCGCTGTTGCCTTTCAGAACAAGCCCCATGGGAATAAGCCACATGTTGACAACACAGTGCTCGAATCCGCATGCTATCAGACAGGAGATAGGCCAGAGTAATGCTAGTATCTTATCCATATTACTTCTGGCGCTGTAACATAACCAGATACCCAAACATACCAGTGCATTACAGAGTACTC
>MHXP01000106.1 GCA_001824485.1 Planctomycetes bacterium GWA2_39_15
TATTTGAGCTTTATATATTATGGATCAAACAGCAAATTACAATATTGGTGATGTATTACTTGAAATTGGCAAGGTGTCTCGGTCAGATCTGGACCGTGCTATAGAAGTTCAGAAGCAAACGGGACAAAAACTGGGGCGCATCTTGATTGATTTAGGAACCATTTCTGAAGAGGATCTCAGGCTTGCCTATGGCAAGTTGTTACAGATACCGATTTGGGAAAAGAAAAAGGACGATCAGTATCCGCTGGTCGAAGAAATGCCTAAGGTATTTCTATTAACAAACCGCGTCCTTCCTCTAAAGACATACGACGGAATGCTGGACGTTGCCCTTGCAGACCCGCAGGATTCGCTGCTTTTAGAAACGATTGCTTCCGCCACGAATAAACAGGTACAGGTATTCGCTGGCTGCGAGAAAGATATCCTGGCTTCTTTGCAGACTCTTTACGAAGGTGAGGTGAAAGAAGAGGAGGAGGATGCTACGGCTTCCAGTATAGAAATAATGGAAGACGTGGAGCATTTACGGGACATGGCTTCCGAGGCGCCCGTTATACGCCTTGTAAATAGCGCATTGACAAAGGCGATCGAGATAGGGGCAAGCGATGTGCATCTGGAGGCCTTTGAAAGGCATGCGCGATTGCGGTACCGTGTGGATGGTGTTTTACGGGAACTTGCTCCCCCGCCTCGCGAAATGTATAATGCTATAATTTCACGTATTAAGATACTTGCGAAGCTGAATATTGCCGAAAAACGGCTGCCTCAGGATGGCCGAATTAGGATGAAGGTAGCTGGGAAAGAAATAGATTTGAGGGTTTCGATTATTCCAATGAGCCATGGCGAGGGGGTGGTGATGAGGATTTTGGATAGAACCGCGGTTATGCTCGATTTGGAAAAATTGGGATTCGGCCAGGAATTTCTGGTAAAGTTCAGGCATATAATAAATAGACCGGAGGGAATGCTGCTTGTGACGGGGCCAACCGGTAGCGGTAAGACAACTACGCTGTATGCCGTGCTTAAGGAAGTGCTTTCGCCAGAGGTAAAGATTGTAACGGTGGAAGACCCTGTAGAATATAGTATGGAAGGTGTAAATCAGATACAGGTGAATTCGCAGATTAATTTAACCTTTGCCTCAGGATTGCGTTCTATTTTGAGGCATGACCCCGATATCATTCTTATTGGAGAAATCAGAGACCGGGAGACAGCGTCAATTGCCATACAGTCTGCCTTGACGGGGCATCTTGTTTTTTCGACGCTCCATACGAACGATTCGGCATCTGCTTTTACCCGTTTGATGGACATGGGTATGGAGGACTATCTGATTTCTTCGTGTTTAATCGGCGTTCTTGCCCAGAGATTGGTGAGAAAAATATGCGGAAAATGCCGTGAGGCATATATACCACAGGAAGATGTACGCAAGACGGCAAGACTAAAAGAGGGGGAATCGTTGTACAGATCCAAGGGTTGTGACGATTGTAATCACACAGGATTTAAAGGCAGAAAATGTATTGCTGAATTTTTATATGTGGATGAGCCCATACGAAGGCTGGTTCTTGCGCATAAAGACTCTGGTGAAATCATGAGGGAGGCTGTAAAGAGAGGGACTAAAACCTTGTATGAAGACGGACTCGACTCGGTTCGCAAAGGAGAAACAACGCTGGATGAATTGCTGAGGGTGTCATCTGACCTGGCAGAATAAAGAAAGACAGAGGCTGGAGGCTGGGGAAAACGTATTAGTTTAGTTTTTTGAACTCCCCTCACCCAACCTCTCCCACAAGGGGAGAGGAGACTTTCCCTCCCTTGATGGGAGGGACTAAGGGAGGATGTTATATTTCATGTTCCTTTATAAGACAGTAGTATGTGAGAAATACGGTTTATATTGGTATTTTACAAAAAGCTAAATTGTTACAAAAAAACAAATATCATCCAGCCAATAGTGTTTAATCATTTTTATTAACAGTTTTTACAATTTGAGTATTTGAGGGCTTTTTTTAAGAACCTTCCTGTATAGGATCGTTCATTTTTTGCAATTTGTTCAGGAGTGCCTGTGGCCACAACCTCGCCGCCATTTATGCCGCCTTCCGGACCTAGATCAATAATGTAATCAGCCGTTTTTATAACCTCTGTGTTGTGTTCTATGACCAGCACAGTGTTCCCCAGATCAACGAGCCGGTGTAATATTTTTAGAAGCTGTTGTATATCAGCAAAATGCAGTCCTGTAGTGGGCTCATCCAGCATATAGAGGGTTTTCCCGGTTGCCTGCCTTGAGAGTTCTGTGGCAAGTTTTATTCTTTGTGCCTCGCCGCCTGATAGTGAGGTGCTGGGCTGTCCTAATTTGATATATCCCAGTCCAACATCATTGAGTGTACTTAAAATGCGTTCGATTTTTGGTATATTTTTGAAAAATTTATGTGCCTCGTCAATGCGCATATCCAGGACATCTGCAATGTTTTTGTCTTTGTAAGCGACTTCCAACGTTGGTTTGTTATATCTTTTCCCATTGCAGTCTTCACACATTACGTACATATCAGGCAGGAAGTGCATTTCCACTTTTTTGATTCCCTGTCCCTTGCAACCCTCGCATCGTCCGCTGGTAATATTAAAACTGTATCTTCCTGCGGTGTAGCCGCGAATCTTTGCCGCTGTAGTCTGGGCAAAGAGGGAACGGATCAGATCAAATGCCCTTGTATAGGTAGCAGGATTTGAGCGCGGGGTGCGTCCTATTGGAGACTGGTCAATTTCAATGACTTTATCTATGTGCGTAATGCCAAGTATTTTATCATGTTTTCCTGGAGGCTTTTGACTGCCATAAAGTGATCTGGCTAGGGAGCGGTGAAGAACGTCGTTGACCAGCGTGCTTTTGCCAGAGCCAGATACGCCGGTGACACAGCAGAAGGTTTTGAGGGGGATTGTTGCGTTGATTGATTTTAGATTATTAGCGCTGGCGCCTATTATTTCAATGGAGTGCTTAAGATTAATATTTCTTCTTTTGCCAGGGAGTTCAATTTTGATAGTTTGGTTGAGGTACTGCCCGGTTAAAGAGTTGGGGTTATCAGCAATTTCTTTTAGTGTGCCATGGGCAACAATGCTGCCTCCCCGTTCGCCTGCCCCTGGGCCGAGGTCGATAATATAGTCTGCGTGGCGAATAGTATATTCATCGTGTTCTATGATAATAACCGTGTTTCCATTGTTTCGCAATGTGTTTAAGGTTTGAAGGAGGTGTTCGCTATCTCGCGGGTGAAGTCCTATTGTGGGTTCGTCCAGCACATAACATACTCCAACAAGACCTGAGCCCACTTGTGTTGCAAGGCGCGTCCTTTGCGCTTCTCCGCCAGAGAGGGTATCGCTGGAGCGTCCCAGGGTTATATAGTGTAATCCGACGTCCATCAAAAAGCATAATCTGCTCTTGACTTCTTTCAGGATTTGCCCGGAGATTTGAGCTTGTTGCCTTTCAAATTTTAAGGTTTTAAAAAAGCGGAGGGCGTCTTCTATGGCTAGCTCCATTATCTCATAAATAGATTTGTTGTTTATTTTTACCGAGAGGGATTCTGACCGCAGCCTTGCACCTTTACAGGAGGAGCAAGTTCTATAGCTCATATAGCTGGAAAGCCTCTTCAGGATACGTTCGCTGGCTGTTTTTTCGTATATACGTTTTAGATTGGGTATTACTCCCTCAAAGCCTTTTGTGCCGAATAGCAGGGCATCAGTGGTTTCTTTGGATAGTTTTACAAATGGCGTGTTAAGGGAAGCATGGGAAATTTTTGAAAATACCTTGATTTGGTTATCATAGTGAGCCTGGGTTAGAGATCCCCAATTTTGCCATGCTTCAATAGCGCCGTTTTTAATGCTAAGGTGTTTATCCGGCACAATCAGTTCGGGGTCGAAGTCAAGGGTGTTTCCAAGTCCGTCACAATTGGCACAGGCGCCGTAAGGACTGTTGAATGAAAACATGCGCGGCGATAGTTCTTCATAGCCCATGCCGCATTTGGGGCATGCGTATCGTTCGCTAAGAATATCATCGGTCCATGTTTTTTCTTGTTCCCGGCTAACCAGCATAACTCCTTCTCCTAATTCAAGGCAGGCTGCAATGGAATCATACAGGCGCGATTGAATATCACCTTTTATGATTAGCCGATCCACAATTACATCAATTTCGTGGGTCTTATACCGTGCCAATTTTGGGATGGTTTTAAGATCAACAATAACATTATCAACGCGGGCGCGCACAAACCCCTTTTGCAATATTGATTGAAATATGTCCCGATGTTCGCCTTTTTTGCCTTTGACAAGGGGTGCCAGGAGCATAATTCTGGTTTTTTGGGGGATTTCCATTATTCTTTGTACCATCTGGTCAATGGTTTGGCGTGAAATGATGCAATTACATTGATAACAATATGGAGTGCCAACCCTTGCATACAGGAGGCGTAAATAGTCATAGATTTCGGTGACAGTTGCAACTGTTGAGCGAGGGCTGGGTGGACAGGTGCGTTGTTCAATGGCAATAGTGGGAGGAATACCTTCAATGAGTTCCACGTCAGGTTTTTGTAGTTGATCTAGAAATTGTCTTGCGTAAGAAGAAAGGCTTTCAATGTATCGGCGCTGGCCTTCTGCATAAATTGTGTCAAACGCAAGAGATGATTTTCCTGAACCACTGATACCGGTAATAACGATAAGTTGATCACGCGGGATGTCAACGTTAATTCCTTTTAGATTGTGCTCCCTTGCGCCTCGGATGGAGATAACATTATTTAAACTATTGTTTTTTATGGGCATAATTATTTAACCCTTACATCTACCGCTGCTGTGAGAGAAAACGGAGATTGGGAGATTCGTGGAGGCGGAGAATCAGATAAACGGTTATTTATACTTTGCAAACTTCTATCTACGTTTTTGTCTTTGCCCATTTATGTAATAAGGTGCTCGGGGGAATTTTACTTTGGGAATCGAGTCCAATGCTGAATTAATTGTACGAGTAGCCGAACTCCAACGCCTGTGGCGCCTTTTTGTGTATAGGCGCTGTTTTTGTCGCACCATGATGTGCCCGCGATATCAAGATGTACCCATGGGTATTTTTCTGTGAATTTACTTAAGAAGCAAGCGGCTGTTATAGCGCCTGCATAAGAACCGCCAATATTTTTAATATCGGCAATATCGCTCTTGATTTGTTCCTGATATTCTTCCCATAGAGGGAGTTCCCAGACTCTTTCCCATGATTTTTCCCCTGCAATTTTGACTCTTTTTTTCAGTTCTTCATTATTTCCCAGCATGCCGGTAGCAACAGTACCGAGGGCGATTACGCAAGAGCCGGTGAGGGTGGCAAGATCAATTACGGCTTTTGGCTTATATTTTTCTGCATATGACAAGGCGTCAGCCAGAATTAAGCGCCCTTCTGCGTCTGTATTTACAACTTCGGCAGTTTTACCAGAATAAAGTTTGATAATGTCTCCGGGTTTAATTGCTGAACCGCTGGGCATATTTTCTGTGCAAGGGATGAGGCCAACTACACGTTGTGGCAAGTTCATTTTGGATATAGCTTTTATTGCACCCATCACGGCAGCGCCTCCAGACATGTCACTCTTCATTTGGTCCATATCTTTGGCTGGTTTTAGACAAATTCCTCCTGAATCAAAGGTGAGTCCTTTTCCAACCAGTACAATTGTGTCCTGATTTTTAGCGTTGGGATTGTAATCTAATATAATAAATTTAGGAGGTTGATTGCTGCCTTGCGAAACACCCAACAAGCCGCTCATTCCGAGTTTTTTAAGTTCTGCTTTTGATAATACCTTACATTGAATATCAAGTTCCTGTGCTAGTTTTTTAGCAGTATCCGCCAGGACGCTGGGGGTCTTGTCCTGTGCGGGGGTGTTAATCAGGTCGCGTGCAAAGCAGACGGCGCCTGCAATAATTTGTCCGTGCTTAACGGCCTCGCGGGCGGATGCTAATGCTTTTTTATCCGACAAAAGGAGTGTAAGTGATTTTAGCTCTTTCTTCTCTTCGGCTGGAACATTTTTGTATCTTTGAAACTTGTAAAGAGAAAGGAGGCATCCTTCTGTATATGCTGGATACCATTCGCTTAGTATAGAATCCATTGCACTGGTAACTTCCTTGATGCCTATGTCTCGTGCGATACTGGTTGTTGTGCCCGCCGCCTGTCTTATTTTGTCCAGTGTTACGTCTTTTTTTGTTCCCAACCCCACCAGCATGATGCGTTTGGCGGGAATTTTTCCGTAAGTTGGGAGGATGAGTGTTTTGTTGAGTTTGGCAATAAATTCCTTTTTCTTTATTAATTCGGTAATGGCGCTGTTCAGTGCCTTATCGCAATAGGCGAGGGTGCTTTTAACTGTTTTTATATCTTCGTATAAATAAAAAACTAACATGTCTGTAAGTGTTTTTTCGGCATTTCCAATTTTGATGTTAATATTCATAAATATCCCTTTTTGCGTTAAAAATAAAGGCTTCGGGGTTGTATGCCCAGTATTTGTCTATGTAATATTTTGATTAAAAATCAAATTATAGCTAAATAATGTTGGAATGGCAATGGGTTTGATTTAAAGGACAGGAAATAAGAAAGCAGTACAAGATGTATGTTTTTGCATGTGAAATATGAGTAGATTGTGGATTCGCTTTTTTATCGGCTTATGGTGTTGTTTTACTGAGGCTATTTCTAATATTTTCTATCTCGTTTTTAATTTCTTCTGCATCAGGATCGCTGGGGTTAAGCTTTAGGTAGGTCAAATAATCATCCAGTGCATTTTTGTTTTTCCCAAGTTTTTTAAAGGTATTTCCGCGATGGAGGTAAGCAAAAGGGTTATAGGGAAAAAGTTCGAGGGACGTGTTAAAATCTGCAAGAGCTTCATCATGTCTTGACAACAAGTTTTTGATTTGTCCCCGTTCGAAATATACACCCGCCAGCCGAGGACGCAACTCTAGTACTTTATTGTAATCTTCCAGCGCCTTTTCTATCTCTCCCTTTCCTCGGTGTGCTTTGGCGCGGATATAATAGGCAAAGGCAGTTTTTGGCGTAAATTTTATGAAGGTTGTTATATCCTTGATTGCATCATCAAAGCGTTGTGCGTCAGCGTGGAGAATGCTTCTTTTCATATAGATTTCGGTATTGCCAGGATCCAGTTCCAGGGTTTTATTGAAGTCTGTCAGAGCTTTTTCGGGTTCACCCGATTCGGCATAAGCCAGGCCGCGATGGGCATAAGCAGGAGCAAATTTAGGGTCTAAGGAGACTGCCTTGCTCATATCTTCGATGGCCATGTCCGTTTTGTCAATTATTTTAAAGGCGATACCTCGATTATAATAGGAAAGGACAGAGTTGGGATCTAAAAAAATAGCCTTGCAGTAATCCATGATGGCCTTATCAATGATCTCCATATTAGCGTAAAGAGAACCGCGATTATAATAGGCTGGTGCATAATCAGGATTAAGTGTAATAGCCTTATTGTAATCATTCATTGCCTGTTCAGTATTCTTCATCTTTTCATAAATTACACCGCGGTTGCAGAAAGCGACTGCATCGTTTCCGTGTAATTCGATTGCGTGGTTAACGTCTTTTAGTGCAGTTTCTATGTTTCCATTGTTTTTTTGTATTATTGAACAGTTCAGGTATATATTGGCGATGACTTCATCAATAGTAAGATTTTTGAGATAACATCCATTTTTGATACTCGCTTGAGAGATACGTTTTCCAGGTATATTTACATAATAACTATCAGGAGTTGCCATGCCTTCGTATCCTGTTTCAATGTTTTTGCGAAAGTCTCCGTCATCATAACGTACAAATATATGTTCAGGTACGCTTACTCCGAAAATAGGCAAACGTAATCCTTCTGCTATACATAGATAGAGGATGGATAGCCCCACACAGTTGCCAGTATTTGTATCTAATACCCTGTTTAAAGATATGTGTTCGAGATTGCCTGTCTGTACATATTTAAATTGGAGTTCGTTAAAAAGCATGATGTTAATGGTTTTGATAATTTGTTCTGGTTCTATTTCATCACCAAGGCTAATCTTAATATTTTGTATGATGCTATCCAGCTTTTTGAGATATTGTTCTATTTCTATTTCGGGATATGATTCTTTGGCGATTTTAAGGGCGGTTCTTGCAAGAGTAGGTTCCTGTGTGTTGATTTCCCACGGTGTGGTTGGTCTGAGTTCGTTTGCAAACAGTCCTAACGGGCCGGAGCTGTAATCAATTAAAAAATATAGAAAACCACAGATTGCACAATAGGTACATACCAAACATATTTTCTTAGTGTTCATACTTGGTTAACTAGGGGGAAAGTTCATGCGCGAGAACCCTCCGCATATTCAGGTTGGAGTAATATCTTTCTTTATTATAATTAATGCTTGTCTAAAATTTGGGTGTAGCAATTTTATATTCTTGGCTATCCAAAAATCAATTTTGTCGCATAGTTGCATTATAAAGTTGTCTGCATTTGAGAAAATTATTGAAGATAAAATGCCAGCCGGAAAGGAAAAATAATTTATTGGAATTATATCTACGTGCCGGAAGGTATTTTTCAGCCATTCTAAATCTTTTTTATAAAATGGTCTCTCGTCGGGGGTATGTGCTTTTTTCCCTAAAGCAAACCATAATTTCATAAACAAATTGGATCCCAACGGTTCCCTGAATATCATCAAGCCGCCCGGCGTTAGATTTGAAGAATATAAATGGTTTAAAACGGGTTTATAATTAATATGATGTAGGATTCCACTGCCACAAATTATATCAAATAGTCCTTCTACAGTACCAACAGCGTCTTTATTTGAAAATTCTAATTTACCTGTGATCTCTTTGCTTTTTGCTTCTGATATGAATTTTTCAGATAGGTCAATTCCATAAACATAATTAGCACCAAAAGAAAATAATTGTTGGGAAA
>MHXP01000107.1 GCA_001824485.1 Planctomycetes bacterium GWA2_39_15
GTCAAATTGAGGTTTAGAATTATGACAGAAGTAAAAGCTGAAGGAAATATTTTAAATTCAAAGAAATATCCGGAAATAGGCGATGATACCTTAAATTTTGTTTTACCATGTGATACAGAAGAAGACGAGAAAAATATTATTAGCAAAGCAAAACTTGTGTTTGGCGAAAACACCTTCAATGAATTTAAGATTTTTAAAATCAAACATCATTTTAATGGTTATTTTCTTGTGTTTCAGTTACCCCTTTTTGATTAGATAGATATTCTGAGTTGCATTCTTATTTTAATAGATGCTATATGCCGATTAGTTGTACAAAAACGTAATGGGCAAGATTGTAATCATTTCAGGGCCGTCTGGATCAGGCAAGACAACGGTTTGTAAGCTTCTCGAAAATGATGCTCGCGTAAAAAAATCAGTTTCTGTTACTACGCGCCTGCCCAGACAAAACGAAAATAATGGAGAATCCTATCATTTTGTCTCCACTGCTGAATTCAAGGATATGATTCAGAAGGGCGAGTTGGCGGAGTATGCAACTTATTGCGGTAATTACTACGGAACGCCGCTAAATGCACTGAAAGAAGCGTTAAACAAAGATGTTATCTACTTGCTCGAAATAGAGGTGCAGGGTGCATTGCAAATTATGGAAAAATTTCCAGACGCTATCTCTATCTTTTTACTGCCTCCAGATAAAAATACACTGAGCCAGCGGCTGGTAAAAAGAAACACAAATAAAGAGCAGGATATGACTGTTCGATTGAAAACGGCTGATAAAGAATTAGAATATAAGGACAGATATGATCATTGTGTTGTCAACGACGATTTGGAAGAAACGATAAATACTATCCGTAAAATATTAAAACTGGTGTAATCATGCCTAAAAATATAGTTCTTGGGGTTACAGGAAGCATTGCCGCATACAAGGCTGTAGAGGTTGTGTCAAGTCTGGTTAAGCAGGGAAATCATGTTACAGTGATTATGACATCTTGTGCCCAGCGCTTTGTAACTCCAGTGACTTTTCAAACGATTTCAAAAAATAAGGTTATTACCGATCTTTTTGTTGATAATGAAAATTACGATCCTGAGCATGTAGCCCTTGCCGAGCAAGCGGATTTGATAGTGATTGCACCAGCTACGGCAAATTTCATTGGTAAGATCGCATCAGGTATAGCTGACGACGCTTTGACATGCACCGTCATGGCGGCACAATCCAAAGTAATTATTGCGCCTGCAATGAATGACAGTATGTACTTGAATCCTATTGTGCAGGACAATTTGAAAAAGTTGATGAAGCTAGGATACAAAATTATTGAACCAGAAAAGGGTCGCTTGTGTACGGGACGCGTTGGGATAGGGCGATTAGCCTCAGTTAAAAAGATTGTGGATGTAATCAATAAAGAAGTCAAAAGGAAAAAGATTAAATAAATTATTAAGCCACGAATTAACCCGAATATTTACAAATATGAAAAAATAGATTTGTGTAAATTTGTGTTCATTCGTGGCAAGACTAAATACCAATGGATAAAATAAAAGTAAAGGTGATGAGAAAGCGAGGATGTGAGGATTTACCTCTGCCACAATACATGAGTGCGGCTGCCAGTGGTATGGATTTGTATGCGGCAGTGGAAAATACTGTTCAGCTTGAACGCAGCGAAATAAAGTTGATTCCTACCGGCATCCACATTGAATTACCCTTTGGGTATGAAGCGCAAGTAAGACCCAGAAGCGGGCTAGCTTTGAAGTATGGATTGACAATCGTGAATACACCCGGCACCATTGACAGTGACTATCGTGGGGAAATTGGGATTATCTTATGCAATCTTGGAAAAGAACGGTTTACTGTTGAACGAGGGATGCGGATTGCGCAATTGGTAGTCCAGCCTGTAGTCAGGGCTGAACTGGTAGAGGTTGAACGTCTGGAAGAATCACATCGTAACGAAGGTGGTTTTGGTCATACTGGACACTAATAATAGACTTGTTTTGGTTGAATTATTTTAGGTTTTCATAAGGAATAATATGGGGATTAAACGTTTTGTATGTTGTATTACTGCGATTATCCTTATAGCTTCCGCATTATTTATCCTTATAAGTTTTCTTAGTTATTCCTCCAATGACCCTCCATTTGCTGATTATCCAATTAATAATCCCGTAAGTAATTTTTGCGGAATGGCCGGAGCGCAAGTTGCAGGCTATGCAATGGCAAGTTTGGGTAGAACTTCTTATTTGATCGCTGCATTTTTAGGTTGGCTGGGTGCTTTGTATCTTTTTAGGGAGAGTGTTGAATATCTCTGGGTAAAGATATTAGGCGCGATATTATTGCTATTTTCAGTAGCATCCTTGCTGACTTTAGGATGTTATGTATTTAAGAAATCCTTTATATCTGCAAACATGGGTGGAGTTTTTGGAATTGTGATTGTTTCAAGATTATGGGAATATTGCAGTCTTACAGGTACTATCATCATATTGGTATCAGGATTTATTATATCTATTATGCTTTTACTAAACAGTACCCCTATCTCACCGTTTCTCAGGGGATCGAAAGTGAAAGAAGGCGAGTTAGAGTCTACCTACAATCCTGAAACTAAAGGTATTAATGTCCTTTATCATTCAAAAGTAAATGCGTTTAATAATCCAAGTAATTTGATTGATAATTATGCAGATGCATATCCCGCAAATACAATTACAGAAGCGAGGAAAGAACAATACGAATCTTTGGATACTTTAGAAAATAACCAGAAACCAGCAGATGACGAAAAATGTTTGGGTGATGAAGAGACGGATGTTTACATTACGGAAGGCACTAAAAATAAGGAATGCACTTATGAACTACCGCCATCTGATTTGTTGGAAAAGCCAGTCTTTGAACAGTCGTCGGATGATTGGGATCAAATTTCACAACGTGCGCATGTATTAAAAAATGCTCTTGCCCAGTTTAATGTGAAATCAGAAGTCGTAGAAATCGAAAGAGGTCCTGTCATTACAATGTATGAATTAGAGTTGGCTCCAGGGACAAAAGTCGGCAAGGTGGTAGGGCTCTCAGACGATCTGGCTATTGCCTTGAAGGCACCGAGCGTAAGAATTGTTGCGCCATTGCTTGGTAAGTCATCAATTGGCGTAGAAGTCCCAAATATCCAAAGAAAAACGGTAATGTTAAGGGAGTTACTTGATACCGCCGAGGGAGTACGGGAAAAGATGGCAATTCCTATTCTGATAGGTAAAGATGTAGCTGGAAATCCTGTGATATCGGATTTGGCATCTATGCCTCACCTCCTTATTGCTGGAACAACCGGTTCTGGGAAATCGGTTTGTCTTAATTCAATTATATTGAGTATCCTATTTTTGCGGCATCCAAGTGAAGTTCAGCTTTTGCTGGTAGATCCCAAAATGGTGGAATTTTCATCATTCCGGGAAATTCCCCATTTGATAAGTCCTGTGGTAACAGATATGAAAAAGGCTGCGGCAGTGCTGGAATGGGCAGTAAACAAGATGGAAGAACGTTATGCGTTGCTAGCTAGCGTGGGTGTAAAGCATATTTATGGTTATAATAGGCTTGGGGCATCTGAGATTAAAAAGCGTTTGAATCCTGGAGGTGATGCTAATTTGGAAGATGTGCCGTATTATCTACCACACATAGTTATTGTGGTAGATGAACTGGCTGACCTGATGATGGTGGCTTCCAAAGAGGTTGAGACCTCTGTGATCCGTCTTTCGCAAAAATCCCGTGCTGTTGGCATTCATCTCATTCTGGCAACACAGCGGCCGTCGGTTGATGTGATTACTGGATTAATTAAATCAAATTTACCTTCCAGGATATCCTTTTACGTTGCCTCAAAAGTAGACTCAAGGACGATATTAGACCAAAATGGGGCTGAGAAATTACTGGGAAGTGGTGATATGTTGTTCCTACCACCGGGGACTTCAAAATTGGTGCGTGTTCAGGGCGCTTATGTAAGCGATGAAGAGGTAAAGAATGTGGTTGAATATCTTAAGGGGCATTCAGCACCACAGTTTAATCCTGAACTGAAGGGTTGGAAGGGGACATCGGAAAAAGATGACAGCGTCAGGGACGAACTCTATAACGAGGCAGTAAGGATTGTATTGGAAACGCAAAGAGGATCTGTTTCCCTTTTACAAAGAAGATTGGGGATTGGTTATTCACGCGCCGCCAAATTGATTGACCTAATGGCTGAAGACGGTATTGTTGGGGAATATAAAGGCAGTCAGGCTAGAGAGGTATTTTTAACCTTGGAAGAATGGGATGCACAAATGACACGGATGAATCAAGAAAATACGGATAATGCGTAATATGAAATCAAAGAGAGTTGCTTTAATAAATTTAGGATGCCCTAAGAACCTGGTAGATGCGGAAGAGATTATCGGTAGGGTTGCAGACAGCGGAAGTACAATTTGTCAGTATCCTGAGGATGCAGAGATATTGATTGTAAATACCTGCGGTTTTATTGACGATTCCAAGAAAGAATCTATTGATACGATATTAAAAGCTGCAAAACTTAAAGAAGACGCACAATGTAAAAAACTAATTGTGACAGGCTGCCTGGCACAACGGTATTCAAAAGAATTGCAGAAGGAAGTTCCTGAAATTGATCATGTAGTAGGGTTAAAGGATTTTGACACGCTGACTGATTTGTCTGGTTCAGGTATTAAAAGAGGAAAAGCAAATTCCGTTCAGTGCAATGACGACTGGCGTAATCGCATCAGACTAACCCCGAAACATTACGCATATCTGAGGATTTCTGACGGTTGCGACAATAATTGTAGCTACTGCGCCATTCCTGGCATACGAGGGAGGTTTTACAGTCGAACAATAGAGAATATCCTGGAAGAGGCTCACCAGATGGCCGATGAAGGGGTAAAGGAAATTAATGTTATTTCTCAGGACACCACCTCTTATGGAGTTGATTTGTATGGGAAACAGCAGTTGCACGTATTATTAGAAAAACTTTCAGGGATAGAAAATATTGAATGGATACGGATACTGTATACCCATCCAAGACATTTTTACCCAGAGCTTATTCATGTAATAGGTAGGCATGATAAAATCTGTAAATATATTGACCTACCTGTTCAACACATTAATGATACAATTCTGGAAAGGATGGGACGTGGTGTAACACATGCTCATATTGAGAGTCTGATTGATGATTTACGAAGCCACATCCCACGACTGTTTTTAAGGACCTCTGTTATTGTGGGATTTCCCGGAGAGACAGAAGATCATTTTACAGAGCTGTTAAATTTTGTAAAGAAAACTCAATTTGAAAGATTGGGAGTATTTACTTACTCTAAAGAAGACAGTACCCCTGCAGCATCCTTTAAAAAACAAATATCCAAAAAGGTTAAAGAACAACGACTGAATGAAATCATGCTGGCACAACAAAAAATTATTTTGAAGAAACACAAAAACCTGATTGGCAATAAGATACCCGTTATTATTGATGAGAAGGATAAGACAAATGCAAGATGGTTTGGAAGAACATACGGGGATGCACCTGATGTTGATAGTAAGGTGATTATTCAAGAAAACCATTTGAAAGTTGGCGATATTAAAAATATGATAATTACAGCTATCGCAGGATATGATATTATTGGAAGGTGTATAAAAACTGAAAAAGAGGAATAAATGGCTTCGTTCGATTTCACAAGAAGTACGGCTTTCAATTTGCCTAATCGTTTAACACTATCAAGGCTTTTGCTGGCCATTGTGTTTTTTGTATTTTTGTCATATAATTACTACGGTGTTGCTTTATTTGCATATTTATTAGCATGGTTGACTGATTGGCTGGATGGTTATCTGGCACGGAAAAAAGGGCTACTTACAGATTTCGGTCGTATTGCAGATCCATTTGTAGATAAGGTTATTGTGTGTGGTGGATTTATATTACTCATACAACATGCAAATAATATCATACCGTCATGGATGGTTGTGGTAATTGTGTCTAGAGAATTTTTAGTCAATAGTCTCAGAAGTTATTCAGAATCAAAGGGGATTGAATTTGGTGCAACGATATGGGGGAAGGCGAAGATGTTTATACAATCATTTACAATCAGCATGATCTTATTATTCTTTGCCTATCTCAATCATATTGTATTTATTAAACAGGGGATTATTTTTATGCTGTGGCTTACCGTCATTATAACACTAGTTTCTGGAATTACATATATGATTAAAGCCGGTCCCGCACTATTGGCGAAACAGTAGTTTACACAATATTTACTCCAACACACACCTTTATTGCTTTGTTGAGTTCTCTTAATAAATCATCAAGATTGACCGGGTTGATCTGTGCCGCTTGACCTATACTGATTGTTCTTGCA
>MHXP01000108.1:0-421 GCA_001824485.1 Planctomycetes bacterium GWA2_39_15
CCCACCCCTTTATTTGATTAACACACATAACAAAACTGAGGTGTAAAATGAATATACTCATATTAAGTTTGTGCCACTTTTCCCACATTTTAGCAACGGTAGTGTGGATTGGTGGAATTGTGATGATTCTCCTGGTGATACTGCCTGGGGCAAAAGCAGTTTTAGAATCACCTATGCAAAGCAGACTAATGAAAGACGTAGCCAAGCGATTCACTCCTATGGGGCTAACATAAGCATCCTCGCATTGATTGTCACAGTCATTTTCCTGCTTCTGGCTGATGGATCCGAATTCGACCAACCTCGACAATCCAAAGCTTCTTCTCTACTGGCATTTGAGTGAGTACTTGCAAAAATTGCCGGACCAGTTGTTCCAGCAAAGCAAAACTTGGATTCCGGGGAATACGAATGACAACTATGCCAC
>MHXP01000108.1:489-5180 GCA_001824485.1 Planctomycetes bacterium GWA2_39_15
TCCTTACAGCATATCTCAAAGAGATTTTGATCCAAACATCCCTGGAGTTCTTGACTACGAACTGTTTGAATGTCGTGTCCCGCTGCACGAAATATTTCCTGTGTTCGCGTTCCAAAGTTCTCATCGAGTTTGAACTTCATCCTGCCGTCTCGGTTGGTATTTCAACATATCGTTCTCGCGCCATCTCAGCTCCATAGGCAATAGCAGCCCGAACATCTTCCTCCGTTAGTTGGGGATATTCTGCAAGAATCTCCTCAATACTCATCCCATTGGCCAGAAAATCAAGAATCAGTGATACCCAGATGCGAGTGCCACGAATGCAGGGCTTGCCGAAGCAAACACCCGGATCGATGGAAATACGCTGTAAAAGCGGATTCATGTCTGTTTCTCCTTATTTGAAAAAGCCATTATCTGTCTTACATACCTTATATTCAGCGACATTCTAAGACTTTTAGCTAATACAATCAACTAATTTGTTAAAGGAGATAAGAAGCCACATATTCCTTCCTGCCCTTCACATACATGGTTTCATTTCATTACCTCCGCTGAGATTACAACAAACAACCCTTTTCCAAAGCCTTCTTCAATAGGTTCAAGACTTTGAATCTTATCCGGATTTTTGAAAATGGTTTGAACGGTTTGTAGATTATTGAATTTTAATTTTTTTAGCCAATCCAGCACTTGATTAACAGAGTAGAACCTTGCGTCCTTGTAAAATTTGCTTTTCTTCCTCTTCTCTTCACAAAGTTTTCCCGGTGGACTATCTTCGTCCAGCATTCCTATTACTATTTTCCCAGTGGGTTTAAGGATTCTTTTTATTCCCTTCAATGCATGGAAAGTATCTTCTAGAAAGCAGAGAGTTGTCACCATGAGCGCAAAATCAAAGGAATTGGCATGGAATGGAAGATTCTCTGCTTTTGCCTCATAAACATGAATTCCTCGCTTCCTTGCAATTTCAGCCATTGCCTTTGCAGGTTCAACACCGACTTTTATTCCAAAAGGGACAGAGAAACGGCCTGTTCCAACTCCAATCTCTATTCCTTCACCTGTCTCAGGAATTAAATTCTTTATTGCTTCTACTTCCGATTTATAGACCCATTCGTGAGTCTCAAACCACTCGTCATATTCTATGGCTGCTTCTTCAAAGACATTCATTTTCCATTAAGTTGGGACGCAGATTTTCACAGATAGGCACTAGGGTCTAAAATTTATGTTCAGGAATTTCAAAGTAGGATGGGTCAAGCGAAGCGGACCCATCATTTACAAAATCAATGAAGGTGGATTCGGCGTAAAAACCAACGCCTTAATCCACCCTACTCATAATTTAAAAAATCCGTGTTTATCTGCGTTCATCTGCGTCCAAAATAAAATTTTTTGAATTAGTATTCCAGCTTGTTCACCCAATCGGGGTATCTCATTCCTTCAACGGCATCGTATGGAGGAGTGTAAGGCTTAATGTCAATGAGAGGAGTTCCATCCAACACATCTAATCCTTTAACCTTGAGTATATTCCCATTTCTTTCAATTACTTTAACGGTAGTCATACCGATAGGATTAGGCCTCCATGGACAACGGCAGGCAAATATACCAACCTCCGGCACGTCCTTTTTCCCTTGGGGTCTCATTTTAAGCTTGACCCTATCCACTTTATCCAACCAATAAAGTATAATAAGATGAGAGTAATCATCAATTCCTTCCAGACCATCCAAATACTCGGTGTTAACAACTACTTCTGTGATTAAATCCTGCCAACCGCCAAATTTGGCTTGCTTTACGGGACTTTTTATATAACCGATGGGTTTTAATTGCATAATGTTTCTCTCCTGAGATTAAAATATTTTATTTAATCCATTACACTTTATCTTAAGCGCTGAATCGTCGCTAAGCGCCATAATTTATTATTCTACTGGTAAGCCATTGCGGTTCCACTGCTCTATGCCGCCCTGCAACACAGCAATGTCGGCGAATCCTGTCTTAATTAGTAATTGCGCTGCCTTCAACGAACGATGGTCGGTATGACAGACAATAACAACAAACCGCTGCTTATACGTCCCCAATTCATTCAGACGGCGTGACAAATCCTCAATGGGAATGTTTATGGATCCTGCGATGTGTCCCAAATCTCCGCCATATTCGTCTACCCCTCTAACATCCAGCACAAGCGTCCCATCTTTCTGGTCAAATCGTTGTTTAAGTTCTATACTGCTGAGCATTCGTATCGGTTTCTGGCGTAAGCGTCTGATGAACCGTGGCAGAAATGCAACCATGACAAACAATCCCATAGCCAAAAGTATCTTTCGTATCAAACCCTCACCTCCCACCGCTGCATTATGTCCAGCATAGCCAATATAAGTGTATGCAATAGCGCCGGGCAGCATGCAAATATAAGACGTAATCACATAATGGAACAAGCGTATGCGGGTAAGCCCTAAGGCATAGTTCAATATATTAAATGGGAATATGGGCACCAGGCGAACGAATGCCACGAAGCGCCAGCCTTCTGTTTCGACTCCTTCAATTAACTGCTTCAGCCATCCACTGGCTTTGCGCGATACCCAATCTGATGCGAGATAGCGCGCTATAAGGAAAGCTATTGTTGCGCCTATGGTAGCGCCTGTCAAATTATAAAATGTTCCCCAAATCGGTCCAAAAAATATGCCTCCTGCAAGCGTCAATACAGATCCTGGCAGGAATAGTACGGTAGAGATTACATAAATTCCCACAAATATGAGTGGAGCCATACCCCCAGCAGTTGCAAGCCAATTTTCAAGTATAGTAATATTAAAATTCTTGCGGTAACTAATAGCCATTGCAATTCCAACGATTAAAAAAATGACCATAATAATACGAATAATGCGATTGGGTTTCACTGATTTTGACTCCACTTGCGGCGATTGATGGTGTAATCATTTATCTTTCCGATAAAAGGAATTGCTAACATGCCAGGCAGCATTGTGCAGGACTTTGTATCACGAAAGCCTTGAAGACCTATAGTCATTCCCTCATGACCCATTTGAGGTTGATCACGGTATGTGCCTAATAAACGGTCCCACCACGGCATGCTGAAACCAAAGTTGGTGTTAGTTTCATAAGCCTCAACTGAGTGATGCACTCTGTGCATGTCAGGTGTTACGGCAAACCAGCGTAGAATTCTATCTATTTTATGTGGAATCCATACATTGCCATGGTTAAACATAGACGTAGCATTAAGTAGCACCTCAAATACAATTACACTAACAATAGGCGGCCCCAAAACAATGATTATCGCAAATTTGATCAACATTGACAGTACGATCTCTATAGGATGAAACCGAATGCCAGTAGTAACATCGAAATCAAGGTCTGCATGATGCATGCGGTGTATTCTCCAGAAAACTGGGACGGCGTGAAACATCACATGCTGCAGGTAGATGGCAAAGTCCATAACCACCACTGATAGTACGGCAGCAACCCAGTATGTCACCTTGAAATAATTGAAAAGCCCCCATTCGTGTCCATGTGCAAACATGGCTACACCTGCCGCAGCCATTGGGAAAATGATGTGCAACAAAAGACTGTTAAGGAACACAATTCCTACATTGTTAATCCATCGTAACAGCTTCGAGACCATACTCACTCGCCTTGGTAACGCCAGTTCCCATAGAGCCATGGCTAATAAGATACCGAAAAAGAAACCAAGACGAATGATAATCTCATGGTTAACGATGAACTCACTGATACACATAATTAAATTTTAGATTTACGATTTTTGAATTACGATTTTCAATCTAAAATCGTAATTCGTATATCGTAAATTTTGGCTAATGGTAACATTTAATAACTCCGCTCATAAAAATATTGACAATCTGTAAAAACAGCTCTTCATGTTTTAGGCGGTTTATTCTTCCAACGCATCTATTAGGTTCCCATCTCTTTTAATCTGTTCTATGAGTATCTCTTTCAGGATATCAAAAGCATTTAACATTTTCGGGTTAGCAAGACGATAATAAACAACATTTCCTTTCTTCCTCGTAACGAGAATACGGCGGTCACGCATCATACCCAGATGTTGAGAAAGATTACCCATGTCAATGCCAATCTTGGTGGAGAGTTCCGTTACGTTCATTTCATTCTCACGGAGGGTATTGATAATTTCCAGCCTTGTTGGATGTGAAAAGACCTTACACATCTCAGCATGGTACTCGTATATCTTTTTTTCAATATCCTTCTTCTGTGCTTTAGGCATTTTTTTAATGTATATTAGTATTTTATATATTTATAAAATACTATAAATTTCAAATATTATATTGTCAACAAAAATAACAGGTACTGACAATAGACACCTTATCTGCACTAAAACATTGTGCAGTACCAGTAAAAGAAGATTGAAGAGTTGGGAAAAAACATCAATTCAGAAAATTAAATCATTTGATCGGAAATCAGGAAATGTAGGTACTGGAGCTTGAAAGCCGGCTGTTGGATTTTAAATGATAGAGGTTTGATGTTAACTGACAATTAATAATTTCTTTTTGTTTATTTTGCAACATTACAAATACGCTATTAAAGCCAAAGAAATCAGATGCTTCGCTTCCACCAGTATTAATGGTAACTCGAAGCTTGACATCAGTCATTGACCTGATCGAAGAACCACTTTTTGGTCAGCATATCATAGGAAATCTGGCAGGTGAGACTATTGTTGATGACCACACAAT
>MHXP01000109.1 GCA_001824485.1 Planctomycetes bacterium GWA2_39_15
TGGAGAACTGGACGATGCTTCGCGAGACAATTGAGACAGGAAAGGCAGTTTCATTGAGGGATTTGCCAGAAGAGGTGGATCCGCACGACACCAGAGATTTCATAACAGCCATGCATAATATTGCATCTGTAAAGGCAGATGCGCTTTGTAATAAAATTAATTTAAAGAAGTCAAAGATGTTGTTGGACCTTGCGGGTGGCCCTGGCACTTATGCCATGGCGCTTGCCAGAGCAAATCCAAACATATGTGCCGTTGTATTTGACTTGGAACATGTAGTTAAATTAACACGAGAATTTATTATATCTGCAAATATGGAAGATCGGGTTGCCACTCAGGCAGGAAATTGTCTTGAGGACAATTTTGGGGAAGATGCATACGATGCCATCCTCGTCTCAAACCTCTTACATAGCTACAATCCTTCAAACAACACGATGATACTCAAGAAGTGTTTGGATGCCTTAAAAGACGGGGGGCAGGTTATCATTCATGAATTTGTACTTGATGAAACCAAGACAAGTCCACAATTCGCAGCCCTTTTCAGCTTAAATATGCTCATCGGCACGCAGGAGGGCGCATCTTACGCCGAATCCGAATACAAGACATGGCTTGAAAATACAGGTTTTAAACATATCAGCAGGGTAGACCTTGAATCTAATTCAACCTTGATTATAGGTAAAAAATAATTTTAATGTATAGAAATTTCAAAGTTGTTGGTTTTAGGTTGTGTGAATTATAATTAAATAATAACACACCCCCCGTCCCCTCTTGGTAGAGGGGAGATGCGGCGTTTTTCCCCTCTATCAAGAGGGGATTAAGGGGTGTGTAATCATAATAAAAGTCGTTGGGTTTTGTCTTTTAAAACCCAGCCTAATTAAAATTTAAAATTTATATTTGATTTGGTATATGTAAGGTTTAAGGTTGTACAATAAATTTTACGTAATTTTACTTAACCGGAGCATGAAATGTTTGTTTTAAAAAAGATTATTTCCCAGATATTTTCACCCGCGCCGTTGTGTCTGGAGATATTGCTGGTTGGATTGTTTTTCCTCTGGTTTACACGGAAACAGAAAACAGGAAAGATTATTGCTTCGATTGGAGTGTTTATATTCTTAGTTATGAGTTACAATGGGATTCCAAACGTGCTTATAAAACAATTGGAAAGTAAATATCCACCACTTTGCTTAACAAGAATTTCTGATACAGCGGTTAGTAATGATATTTCCTCTGTCAAGTGGATTGTCGTTTTGGGCGGGGGACACATTTCAGACCCAAAAATTCCTATTACCAGCCAAATTTCAGGGGCGACTTTATTCCGTCTTATAGAAGGCATTCGGCTGCACAAAAAGATACCGGGAAGCAAGATTATTTTGTCAGAGGGAAAGGTCTTTGATGTGGCTGCCGGGTCAGAGGCTATGTCTGAAGTTGCTAAAGCTATTGGGATTAGTCAGGAGGATTTGATTTTAGAATCTGAATCTAAAGATACAGCAGACGAAGCGCGAATAATCAAACCGATCGTTGGGGATGATAAATTTATCTTGGTCACTTCCGCCGTGCATATGCCTCGCTCAGTTGCCATGTTTGAAAGACTCGGGATGCACCCAATCCCTGCACCGACAGATTATTTGGTCATAGAAAGCCAGGGCACCAGTCCTGGTGATTTTTTCCCCAACCCAGGAGGAATGAGAAGAATTGAGACTGCCCTACATGAGTATGTGGGCCTTGTTTGGGCAAAACTGAGGGGCCAGATATAAAAGTTTCTATTCTATTTAAATGTTTAGGAATTTCAAAATAGCCACCAGGCAATAAGACTTTTTCTTTGTGACTTGGTGCCTTGGTGGTACGATAAGTTGCCGAATGACTAATTTAGAAGTGGTGTTTTGATAGGACCTATTTTAATGTTACAAATCCTTTGTTCTTTATAAATATGCTTACCACACCATTTGTTTTAATGAACTCATCCATAAGCGTCATAAACTCTAAAACAGAACTTACCTCTTTTGACCCAACTTTCGTAATCAGGTCACCGGGTTTTATACCGGCCTGCGCTGCAGGACTATTTGCCTCGACGTCAACAACGATGACACCCTTCTCGCCCTCGTAGCCCATTGATTCCGCAACTTCTGGATTTAAATCATTGACCACCAGTCCTAAGGAAAACTTTGTGGGTTCATCCAGTTTCCGAATAGCAACATAGGTTTTACCGGAGAGGTCTTCGGGCTGCCGCTCCACCATAACCTCAAGGGCATTTTCTAAACCATTCCTCAAAACCTTCACCATGACTTTTGAATCAACCTTTGCACGCCGGATTGCGCGTTGGATGTCTGTCGTATTTTCGACTCGTTTCCCACCTATTTCTGAGATAATATCTCCTGGACGAATGCCTGCTTTCGATGCAGGGGTATCGCTCCACACTTCTAAAACAAATGCCCCCTTTTCTGTGGGTAAACCAAAACGATGCATAACTTCTTTCTTATCTTTTAGGCCAAGTGTTGTTGCCAACTCGTCGCTAATGTCATGTGTTCCAACGCCAAGATACCCTCTTATAATGGTTCCAGTGGCGAGAATGTTTTCGACGGTTTCTTTTGCAATGCTTGCGGAAATCGCAAAACCTATACCCTGAAAACCACCCGATCGTGTTGCAATGGCAGTATTCACCCCAATTACCTCACCCCTAAGATTGACAAGCGGCCCTCCGCTGTTGCCGGGATTAATGGCCGCGTCCGTTTGAAAAAAATCCTCATAGACAAAAGGCAGTACGAGTGGAATAACGTGGGTCCTTCCTTTGGCGCTGATTATGCCTGTTGAAACTGTTTGCTGATAACCGAAAGGACTGCCGATGGCGATGACCCAATCACCAACCTGCACTTCTTCAGAATTACCAAATTCAACAGGCTGGAAATCCTCACCTTCTATCTTGATAACTGCGAGGTCTGTATTCGGATCAACCCCAATTATCTTGACGTTCTTATATTGTTCACCAGCGTAATCAACCACTGTGATTTCATCTTCAGCAAAACCACCAATAACATGATTGTTGGTTAAAATATAGCCACGATCATCTACTATAATACCCGAACCAAGTCCTTTTTTGGGTACGTTCTCTGGATGATTATCACGTTTGGGAGGAAAATTTTGATCTGGTAGTGGTGGTTTGATGTTTTGACTATTGCTTAAAGAATCCTTTTTTTCAGTACTTAAACTAACGACAGAGGGGCTTACAAGCAGTGAAACCTTTCTGAAAGTTTGGATAAACGGTTGAGTGATTTTCTCAAGTTCCAGGAGTTCTTGCTTTAATCTCTCAACCTCAATATTCCGGTCTGCAAGAGCAAGACGATTGGGTAGAAAAGAAAAGGAGGCTACAACCGCTGACAAAATAAATAACTTTACGCATCTCATTTTTTATCTTTTGGGGCTTTTAATTTATAAACTAAATACCAACTACCAGCAAATATACATATATTTACAAAAAAAGTCAAAATAACAACTTTTTTTGCAAGAGCTGGATTGTTTGTCCTGTAAACACTTGCAACTGCGTAAAAGGTCAAATATATAATTAAAGAATATGCAACGCCAACGCCAAAAAGTAAAAGTATTTTTTTAAATGGTTTCATATTGGTACACAATTAGATTTAAATCTATCTTTATTGAATTTATAATTTAAGGTGCTGTTGGAGACGCCGCCTTATCTTTCACCTCCTCCTTTATGCCTAAATTCATCATTTCTAACCGATTTGACAAATCAATTTCAGCCTTTTGAATATCATCCATCCGCTTTTTAAAATCTTCATCTATGGCTTTATAATTGGTTTCCATATTATTGATGCGTTCATTTAAATTTTTACTAATTACTTCCGCTTCTTCAAACTTTTGCTTGATCTCCTTGCTGCTGTTCTTTACATCATCCATCTTGTTATGGAGTTCGTTTCCGTCATTCACAATTAAGGAAACAGACCTCGACAAATCGTCAATCCTTTTTTCCAGCGTTTGAGTTAAGTTTGAAAGCTCGTTTACTTTAAGGTTAATATCCTTAATCCTTTCATTCGAGGCAGTACTACACCCAAATATAAATATTACTACCAGCCAAATATAGGGTACTAAATATTTTTTCATATCTTTATAATTATTATAAACAAATCGTATATAAACACAAAAACAAATTTTACAGTAAATTGGAACTTTTTCTGAATTATAGATGTTAGTAAACACAGTTGTTCTCCTTTTTAGCAAGCTGACTTTTCGCTTTCCTCCTTTTCATCGAAAGTCAGCTTGCTATTATTCAATTAAGCATACATCAGAAAATACATTTAACCCCAGTAGTAACACTTTTCTATTTCTTCAGAAGTTTAGAACGGGCCTATATTTAAACATTCTTTGATTTTGTTAAATTGCATTTTGGTGTTTTTGTGTTATAATAAAGGCGCAAAATTATTATAACCCTTAAATTTAAAAGAACATAGTAGAACTAACTTTATAGAACACCTCAGTAATTTATCATTTAAATATTATCATTAGGGGGCGAAAGGATTCGACCGGACAAGTCGAGGTATAGGTGGCGTATTGAGGTTGTCAGGCGGCCTCATTAAAAACCTGGCAAAATGATTAAATGCCGAATATCCAATGGCAATGGCTGCTTAAATAACAGCCACGTTTAATTAGTCTTACCTGCGAGGTTAATTAAACGACGATTAGCAGGTTAGTTTGGTCTATTTGCCTGGTGTGGACTGAATGAAATTCTAAGCTGGGCTGGTCTTCAGAAACCTTGTCTATTGGGGTTCTGAATGATGAGACTCAAAAAATTGACTATGTACGTAGAAGCCTATGCTGAACTGTCTAGGGACGCGGGTTCAATTCCCGCCGCCTCCACCAATATTATACGCACTAGCAGAACAAAGAAGCTGATGACTGGGAAGATCACTCCCCATCGGCTTTTTTTGTTTGGAAATACAACTAGATGAATTGTATTATGTCAAGCACTTATACTTCTCCGCATGTTCTCCGTGCCCTC
>MHXP01000110.1 GCA_001824485.1 Planctomycetes bacterium GWA2_39_15
CCTTCAAATACATTTGAACGTCTTGCTTAAAATTTTCTTCCTTTATCTTACGCATCTTCTTTGCCAATAAATACGCCTCTCCAGGCAATAATGATGTCTGAACAGTCGTTGCGGAGGGTTCTTTATTTTTGTCAGAATATTTTACAAAAATTGTCTTGTCACAAAATACCTTTACCGACCATTCGGTCTTATCTGCGGTATAATCCAGGAAATTTAGGATCTTTTCCTTGTGGGGTGTTACCGCCTTAAAGAGGCCTTCCAGGGTTTTGTAAATCGTGCAAAATCTTAAAGGAACAACGGGAGTATAGTATTGTTCTGTGATGTTTTTTCCCTCCAATCTCCCACGCTCCACTTCTCCCTTGCTCCCTATTGAAAAAGATGAGGAGATGGGGGGCGGAGGGGAGAGGGGAAAAGTTGAGATTTCGTGCTGGTTTGACGTCTCATGGGTCATAACAAATTCGATTATCTCTTCGTGTCTCTTCGCCTTAGGTGCAAGCCATGCCACATCAGTCATATTATTCTCAAGTGTCTCCTCATTATATTCCTTTAAGGATACAGGGCTGAGTACAGCAAAAACACCGTCTTGTTCCACAGAGTACACTTCATGCACACCGTCAATGCCTATAATTGTACGTGGAAATGATACTGGTGTCCTGGCAAGACAGTAAGTATATATCCCAGGAGAAGTATCCGATAGAATGCTATTAGCTTGATTTGTACTGGCTATTTTGTCCATTATGATTTTGTGAAGCGTCTGATGTTAGAAGTAATGTACTATAGTGAATGACTGAACTTACAACCACCCCTCTTTATCCCCTCTTTCGCAAGGAGGGGATAAAGGGGAGGTAAGATTAAAAGTTTCCGACACCTCTCCTTAACAGGGAAATGTTATTGAATTAAGATAATGTGTCGCCCTTTTAGGGCTAAAAATAAACTAAATGGATACGATTGAATTATCCAATATTTCCCGGACCTTCTTTAAAAGCATCGTTTGAGAAAAGGGTTTGGAAATAAAATTGAACCCTTCCTGAAGAATGATTCTTTTATTAATAACGCCCTCAGAATAACCGCTCATAAAAAGGACTTTTATGTTGGGCCGTAGTTTCCATATTTCATTATACGTTTCCTTGCCACTCTTTTTTGGCATTATCACGTCCAACAAAAGAAGACTGACGTCGTCTTTGTTTTCCATAAATTTATTTATCGTATCATGCCCATCTGTAGCTTCTATGACCTTGTAGCCTGCCTCTTCCAGGAGGACTTTTGCAAGGTTTCTGACTTCTGCATCATCCTCTGCCACCAGTATTGTCTCCGTTCCGTTGAGATAGTCCGGCAGTGGTGTTGATTTACCTTCTTCAATCGTTGATTTAACTACAGGTAAATATATCCTGAATGTAGCGCCCTTGCATGGCTTACTTTCGACAGTTATGTAACCCCTGTGTTGCTTTATAATTCCATACACAATTGATAGTCCAAGCCCTGTGCCCTTTCCTACCTCCTTGGTTGTAAAGAACGGCTCGAAAATCCTCTCTTGAGTTTCTTTGTCCATACCTATACCCGTATCGGAGACAGATATAATTACATATGTCTCGATTTCGCCGTATCCATTGGTTTTTATAAATTCACTGTCCAATTCCACGATATCTGTCTGTATGGTCAGCTTGCCCCCATTGGGCATGGCATCCCTTGCGTTTGTTGCAAGGTTCATCAAGACCTGCTCTATCTGACCGCTATCAGTCATTACGATACACTCTTTGTCGGTAAGCAAAATATCGAGTACGATATCTTCACCAATGAGCCGCGACAGGAGATTTTTTACCTGAATGAGGATCTTATTGATAACGACCGGCTTTTGGCAGCTTCCCTGTTTCCTGCTAAACATCAGGAGTCCCTGTACTAAATTAGTGGCCCTTTCTGCCGATTTGAGAATTTTTTGAATATAATACCAGGATGGGTTATTTTTCCCGATGCCCTTCTCCAACATATTTCCATAGCCTATGATTATTGCGAGGATATTATTAAAGTCATGGGCAACACCTCCTGCAAGGGTACCAATGGATTCCAGCTTCTGTACGTGATAAAGCTGATCTCTTAATTTTTTCTGTTCCTCTTCCATCAATTTGCGCTCTGTTGTGAGTTCGGTAATGTCTTCATTAATTGCAATAAAATTAGTAATTATTCCTTCCGAGTTTCTGACAGATGAAATGATTGAAGACTCCCAGTAAAGTTCGCCGTTCTTTTTCTTATTACAAAACTTTCCACGCCAAGCTCCACCGGAAGTGATCGTGTCCCATAACTGTTTATATTCTTCCGGCGGTGTTTTGCCAGATTTCAGGATACGCGGATTTTTCCCAATAATTTCTTCATAGGTGTATCCTGTTAACTGCATAAACTTTAGATTGACATATTCTATGTTACCTTTGTTATCAGTAATTACAATGATACCGGGGCTCTGTTCGATTGCGTGAAATAATAATTCAATACGTTCTCTAGTCTGTTTGAGTTCCTCAATCTTTAATTGCAGTTTTTTATTTGCCATCTCCAGTGCAGATGTTCTTTCCAGCACACGTTGTTCCAGGAATTCATTGCTTTTGACCAAATCATCTTGCAATTTCTTACGTTCGATGGCATAGCGTATGGAATGCACCAGTAAATTGCTATCCAATTGGCCTTTCACCAGATAGTCCTGTATACCTTTTTGAACAGCCATAACTCCGGCCGTATCGTCAGTAAGGCTTGTTAGTACCACTATTGGCAATTTTAATGATAGAGAGAGGATTTTGTTGAGCGTGGAAAGTCCCTGGCTTTCTGGCAGCCCAAGATCAAGTAATAATACGTTATACTCACTTTTTGTAAGAAACTCCATTCCCGTCGATAGACAGTCAGCATGCGTCAATTCATACCGGGTATTGCCGGATTCTTTTAATATATCCTGTATTAATCTGACGTCGCCGGGATTATCTTCAATCAACAATATTTTTATTTGGTTATCCTGCATTTTTCTACGCTCGGCAATTTCACAATGGTAAACCAGAAATTCTCGATGGCCTTTACTACCGTGATAAACTGGTTAAAGTCAATTGGCTTAACAATATAACAGTTTGCGTGGAGACCATATGCCCTGCAAACGTCTTCTTCTGCTTTAGAGATAGTCATAACCACAACGGGAATTTTCCTCAGCTTTTCATCGGATTTTACTTCAGCAAGCACTTCTCGTCCGTCTTTTTTAGGCAGGTTCAAATCAAGCAGGATAACATCAGGATATGGTACATTGGCATATTTGCCTTCTTTGCGCAAAAAAGACATGGCCTCAACACCGTCGGTGACTACATGCAGGCTGGTGTGTACTTTTGATTCTTTAAGGCCCTCTTTCGTTAAACGAACATCGCCGGGACTATCCTCTACCAAAAGAATTTCAACATGCTTCATTGTTTCTTTATCATTCATGCTTGCTTTTCTCCTCTAGTCGGAATTGTGAAATAAAATATTGAACCATTTTGACGTTCTGATTCTACCCAGATTCGGCCACCATGACGCGTCACAATTTTCTTGCAGATTGACAAACCCAACCCAATGCCGGGACATTCCCTGCCGTGCAGACGCTTGAAGATAGTAAAGATGCGTTCATTATACTGAGGTTCGATACCCATGCCGTTATCACGCACGGAAAACAGCCACTCATTTACGTCTTGCCTGGCTGATATGTGAATGTGCAGCGGTTTGTTACTGCGAAACTTGACGGCATTGCCTATGAAATTCTGGAATACCTGCATAAGCTGTGAGCCATCTGACATGACCGTTGGCAAAGAGTCGCTCGTAATTACAGCGCTACTTTCCGCGATTGCTATTTTGAGATTGGTAAGAGCCCGCTTAAGTACGATATTGCAATCAACTAACGCAAAGGGGTTTCCGTGTGTATCTATGCGTGAGTATTCCATCAAGGCATTAATCATCGTTTGCAGACGATTGGCTCCATCTACAGCAAAGTCAATGAACTCGTTTGCATCTGCATCGAGCTTATTTTTATATCGCCTCTCTATTAACTGCAGATAACTGGATATCATACGGAGCGGCTCCTGCAGGTCATGAGAAGCAATATAAGCGAAATGCTGCAGTTCTTCATTACTCCTCTTTAGCTCCGCTGCATAACGTGTTAATTTCTCTTCCGCTCGCAGGTGATCGTTGATTACCCTTGCAAGCTTCTCAGCCATAGTGTTAAAACTATTAGCCAGTTTACCGAATTCATCATTGCGCGGTATCCGTGCTCTATATTCCAAGTTTCCCCCTGCAAGTTTCAGTGTTGCATTTGTTAAAATGTTTATAGGCTTTGAAGTTGAAATTGCGAAAATAATTCCAAGGCTGGTAACCGTAGAAGCGCCAACCGCTCCAAAAATCAATGCAATGATACCCAATCTTTTTAATGGTGCAAATGCCTCTGCCTTATCTATTTCTGCCAAAAGCGTCCATCCATATTCACGGATATCCAGCGCTGCGCTAATAACAGGCACACCCCTGTAATCTGCGTAGATACTACAGAGATGTTTATCCGTCACGGTAGTCTCTTGAACCGGTTTTATATCCACTATCTGTTTAAAGGGGGCATCATCAATAAATCTTGATTCCGTAAGCATTATCTTATCTCTATTAACCAGATAGACTTCCCCCGTCTCTCCCATTCCAACGCGATCGGTTGTAATCTCATTTATCTCTGCAAAAGAATAAGCATTAATAATAACACCAAGCGTTTTAGTACGATTAAGAGAAATAATTGGTGCAGAGATGAATATGCAATTTGCAACAAGGTACGGAGAATGGTGTGGCTGACCAACCGTGGTTTCCCCAAAAACTTTACCCATGCTTTGTATAAATACATCTTCCTTAGACATGTCTTTATCAATTAACTTCTCATTGGTGGATGCGACAACCTTGCCGAATTTATCAACGACAGCGATTGCAATAAGATAACGATGCAGCGGAAGTTTATTCAGCGCAAGGTGTCTATTCAGGCTAATAACTTCATTTTTTTTAAATCCGTTGCTTGTGATCCTCTCAAGTCTGTTTTTTATAAATCCATCGGAACTGAAATCTACAGTCCGTACCTTCTTTGCCTCGATATATGATATGATGTGACTTCTTTTTGATTCTGCAATAGATTTCAAATGTTCCAGAATCTGGCGTTCCATTATATTTCTGGTATTGATATAGTATATCGCTGTAGTTGTAACAATGGGTATAATTGATATACAAAGTGCAAATATGAGTAACCTGCACCTAAATGACAAATATAATTTCACCTTGCGAAACTTCATAATCTACAATCTTTACTGCACCTTTATTCACTTTGGTTGAGGTTCTGCTGCGCTTATGGCTGGTTCAATCTTGCAGATTGAACCAGATGTTTCGAACTGGGCTAAGGGCTTTTACTAAACATCAGCCACAAAAAAACAAATGTTTAGGTTCAATCGTGGACGATTAAACCAGCAAGAAAACCAGCAACAAATATCGAATATCGAACAAGGAATTTCGAATTTCGACATTCATTATTCCCTGTTCGATATTCGATATCGGAATCCTCATAAATCGTAGGGACACGTAACTCCGTGCCCCTGCAATAAATTGATGAGGTTGCGTGAGATACCTACCTCCTTCTCACCTCTTCGATGGCATGAGCAAAATCACTGACGGTTATTAACAATTCCTTGCTGCCCGCACCCTGTTTGCTGATGGCGTTACGGATGGTCGTCAACGCTGCCTTTTTGCAAATCAACTCTATGTCAGCGCCCGTCATCCCTTCGGTTTCCTGTGCGAATCTTTTCAGATCCAACCCCTTTTCCAGGGGCTTGTCCTTTGTATGTACCTGGAATATTTTCAAACGGGTCTCTTCATCGGGGATGGGAATTTCTATGAGATAGTCAAATCGGCCTGCACGCAGCAGTGCCTGGTCTATCTGATCCATCCGATTTGTGGCTGCAAGCACCAGGACTCCCTTTAACTCTTCGATGCCATCCATTTCTGTGAGAAACTGACCGATGACGCGCTCCGTTACATGCGAATCGCTTCCTTCTCCGCGTCTTGGGGTAATCACATCCAGTTCATCA
>MHXP01000111.1 GCA_001824485.1 Planctomycetes bacterium GWA2_39_15
GAGGTAAATGAGATAATGAGATTTTTATATCCAAAATACCGGCGTAATAGACTGACAGCCCAGCATGCCGGGGGCGGTTATAATGACCAGTCTAATCATTGTTAGGCGTAGCGAGCGGTCTGTCCACGAGGGGATGACATGAGTTTCTATTTTTTTCATTATTCTAATCATCTTCTTCTTGATATTTATCCCCTGTCTAGAGCGCAATACAAAAAGAAAAGTATGCCTAGAAGAGCTTCATACGATTATCTGAATCAGATTATTGAGAATGCATATAAAACAACGCAGTATATAATGAAAGCTGTTGGGGTTAGCCCCGTTGGAAGCACATATTATCAAAGATTCCATCAAGCTAAAGTTCTTAATGTTTTTCCTACTGATCTTGCTGATGCGCTGATAGACTTTAGCCATTTGAGAAATAAAGCTGTTCATGAGAACTTTAAGGTCAATGAAACTTTAGAGCTTTATGATAAGCTGATCGAATTAATCACAGTCGGATTTGCTTTGTTCGAGCTATTCGGGGCATTTGAATACGGTATTAACAATGGCATTCCAGAGAATATTACTTACGATGAGATCGTGGTTGATAAGAAATATCTTTTAATGTGGCTAGAGCCGAGACGTGCTAATACGCAAGACGATGAAACTGATAAAGAACATGAAGCTAGAAAAGCGATGGCTAGGTCTAAGCTAGAAGCGGCTGATTTTGTTCCGACCTACATTATAGATCTTGACCTAGTGTGGAAGCACTTCGCCTAACAAGCGCATGCAGCGGACTCGCTTCGCTCGCCGCTGATGCATGACGTTAGCCCTCAAAATATTTTAAGAGAGAATACTGATGAATATTGATTGGAAAACAGCAATAGAAAAATTATTACAAACCGAAACAAACAAGGTTGCTAAAATCAATCTTGAAAAAAAATCTATTGACTATACCGACAAGATAAAAAACCACCGTGACGAGAAAGTAATCACAGGTGACGAAGAAATCGTAAAGGCATTTTTACTACAACGGCTTGTTAATGAGCTTGACTATAAGCCAGAACTAATTGAGAAGGAAAAAGAATATCCAAGCTGCAGACCTAAAACTACAAAGCCAAGGATTGACTACATCTTACGAGATGACAAAGGCAAAGCATTTTTCTTTATTGAAGCAAAAGCCCCTGAAAAATTTGAAAGTGATAAATGGATGATTGAAGGGCAACTTTTTGCTTTAGCAGTGCAGGAAACAAAGGGAGTAAAGTATTTAGTTTACTACACAACCGACTATCAGGAAGAAAAACTCATTGACAAGGCAATAATCATTGACTTTGAAAAATACAGAGCATTTGAAGATTGGGATAAAGCGGGCAGACCTTCATTATCGGATGAATTAAGTCCCGGATATAATCAACCCAAAAAACCACCACTGAAAAAAGGCGATGAACTGCACGACCTGCGGACAAGCATTAACCGAGACGATATAAATAGTTTGGCTTCAAACTTACACAATGTGCTTTGGGGTGGCGGTGGCACAAGCGACACCGAAATATTTTACTCACTTGTAAATATCATCCTTGCAAAAATTCAAGATGAAAGCGAAAAAGAAGATGGACAAGAATATGATTTCCAAGTTTACAGTTACGGAGAAAACATTGAAAGCCTGAAAAGGTTTTTGAACGAATCACAAAACTTTACAAAAAGGCATTAAAAGATAAACTAAACATACTTGACGAAAAAGAAATTAACGAAGCAAGATTGATTGACAGAAATAAATTTCCGCTCAATAAACTTGTTTATACAGTTCAATCATTAGAGCATTACTCATTCCTTGAGGGAAGAAGTTCATTAGACGGCAGAGATATTTTAGGAGAATTTTTTGAACGAATTACAAGAGATGGTTTCAAGCAAACCAAAGGACAATTTTTTACTCCTTCTCCAGTTGTCAAATTTCTTTTTTACGCTTTACAAATTGACCGACTTGCAATTGACCGATTAAACAAAGACCGTGAACTGCCTTACATCATTGACCCTTCAGTTGGCAGCGGAACATTTTTAGTTGAGGCAATGAAAATTATTACAAAAGAAATCAAATACAAACAGAGAGATAAATTAAGCAGTAGCCGACAAGTAAAAGACAGATTTGAAGAGCTTTTTAAACCAGACAATAAAGAAAATCGCTGGGCAAGAGAATATATTTATGGTTCAGACATCAATTTTGATTTAGGAACAGCTTCAAAGGTTAATATGATTTTACACGGAGATGGTTCAACAAATATTTTTGTGAAGGATGGCTTGCTTCCGTTTCGCTTTTACGACAAGGACACAGCACCAAACTATTTAAAGATTTATCAACCCGACAAACTTTACAAAGACAAAGAAGTGAACGGTAAATTTGATGTTGCAATTAGTAATCCTCCTTTTAGCGTAAATCTTGACAATGAAACAAAGCGATATTTAAATAACAGTTTTTTATTTGGTGATAAAAAAAATTCTGAAAATCTTTTTATTGAAAGATGGTATCAGGTTTTGAAAGAGAACGGCAGAGTTGCCGTTGTTCTTCCAGAGAGTGTGTTTGATACAACCGATAATAAATATATCCGCTTGTTTCTTTTCAAATACTTCAACATAAAAGCAGTAGTTAGTTTGCCAGTATTGACATTTGAACCATACACTTCAACAAAAACAAGTTTGTTGTTTGCTCAAAAGAAAACAGCCAAAGAAGTTGTACAGTGGAATGAGTTGTGGGACAAGTGCGGTAAAGAATGGAGTTTGCTCAAAACAAGAGTGAATGACTACATCCAATTTTTTGTTGAAGAAAAAGAGTTGAATAAAAAATGGGCAAAAGATGTTGTGGATGATATTGAAAAAGAAAACTGGGATAACATCAAAAAAAATACTTTCCGATTACTTAAAAACCATTTAACCGAAGAAGATAAAACACTTGATATAAAAGACCTGCTAACAAAATACTCATCAGAACTTACAGAGTTGCTTCAATATGACAATGACACTTGTGAGGAATTTGGTTATTACAATGCGTGGTGGGTATTCAGTGAAGTTGCACAAAAGCAGAACTATCCAATTTTTATGGCAGATGCTGAAAATGTAGGATACAAAAGGACAAAAAGAAGTGAAAGAGAAATGCCAAACGATCTTTATGACATTGAGTTTGCTCCCAACACAATAAACAAGCAAGAGATAATTGATGAATACACTGAGAACATTAAACGACAAGAAGCGATTGAAACAGAATTGAAAGACGATTTAAAAGAGGCAGAGAAGAAAAATAAAGACAAGCCAAGCAAAGCACTTGAAAAGAAAATTGAAGACCTGAATGAAGATTTAGAAAAGTGTCAAGCAATAATTGAACAACTGAAAGCAGATAGAAGTGAATGTGAAAGAATAATTAAAACTTACTACAACAAAGAAGGAAATCTAAAAGAAGAGTATCACGAAAGAACAGACGAAACTCTTATTAGTCATTTCTCAACTGGTTTATTGAAAAAGAAAAAGTCAGATGATGTTTTGCTTCGTAAAACAAAAACAATAAAAATTCTTGACGCAATTAGAAAAGAGGTAGTATGGAGTTAAAATGGTTTTCTACAAATATCAATAGTTGCTATTCAAGCGAAAGTTTGAGAGTAGATGCAAAGTATAGGTATTTCAACGACATTGAAAATTTTGAAGTATGGAAAGGCAGAGGTGAAATCACTTTATCAAAATACTTACAAGAAATTTCATCTTCAAAATTCAAAAAGGGAATTTTAGAAGAACCGTATCCACTTGTAGATTTAGGTAACATTGAAAGAAGGAGCAATAACCTAAAAAAAGTTTTAGAGGTTAGAGAAATTGGTTCAGATAAAAATTTACTTTCGGAGGGTGATATTATTATTCCTAAAATTGAGCCGAAGAAGGGACAGTTTTTTCTCAATCTTGAACACAACGAATATTTAGGTTCAACTGAACTTGTTGAATACAAAATCAAGAACAATTCAGTCAATCCAATTTTTCTCTATTACCTTTTAGTTTCTGATAACTTTTTGAAATGCCTTGCATATTTAGAAAGCGGAAAAACACATAAACGAGTTTCAGGCAGAGACCTTTTAAAAATAAAAATACCAGTAGTCAAGTTAGAATTACAAAACAAGTTAGTAGTAAAAATCAAACCCATCGCTGAAAAAATTTTAGAACTTAAAAAGGAAGTAAGCGACCCTATTGAAGTAATTGACAAAGTATTTGCAAAAGAATTTAACTATGACTTATCACACTTTGAAGAAAAGAAAACTGCAAAAACTTTCAAAGCAAGTTTATTTGATGTTGCAAATGATGAATTAAAATTTGACATAAGTTTAAAATCAAAAGTTTTATTTGAGGAGTTTATTAAAACTTGCAGAACAAATGGACTTCATTTCAGACCAATCAGAAATAATATTGCAGAAGTGAGAGGCGGAAAGCGTTTGGCAAAAGGACAGAATGTAACCGAAGAAGAAATGCCTTACAAATATGTTCGTGTTGATGATTTAAGTTGGGATGGTTCGTTTGACCTTGACAATGTAAAATATATCACAGAAGAAAATCAAAAACCAATCGCAAGATACATTTCAAACACTAACGATATCTTGCTTACAATCGTAGGTGCAACAGTAGGCAAGTGCGGACTTGTTCCCGAAGAATTGGACGGACACAACATCACAGAAAACTTTGCACGACTAATCGTAAACACAGAACTTTTCAATCCGCAATTTCTGACTTATTGTTTGCAATCAAAAATTGTCCAGTATCAAATTGACGAATACACAGGTAAAGGTTCGCAGGGCAAACTTGCAATTTTCAGAATTAAAAAACTTCTCATTCCAAACATTGCATTGACAGAGCAAATGAGAATTTTAAATTTAATCAGCAGCGCATTTGACAGACAAAAAATAATTGAAAAACTAATTGAAGCAAAGCAGACAGAGATAAGCAAGTTCATAGAAAGCAGTATAATTAATAAAAAAGGGCTAACAAATCGTTCCACCTGACATTTTTCCGCTACGCTCCAAAATGCAGGTGAACTCAAACGTTAGATTTTACTTCATCCTATAGGGGAAATTTCCTATAATATTAACATGAGTACTTTAAAAGACAACATTGCAAAAATGATT
>MHXP01000112.1 GCA_001824485.1 Planctomycetes bacterium GWA2_39_15
TCACTCTCGACTTCTTCTTTTCTTATAATATGGCGCGGGATGCGGTACCCTTCGCTTTCAAACATAAAGGCATCACGGATAACGACACCAGGAGATACTGCGATACCCTTTCTGATTTCCATGAATTCTTCTTCAAACTTGCTTTCCACCAGGCCTTCCAGGGCATCCAGCGCCTCAGCCGCATCAGGTCCTTTTGCACTGATTACTATCTCCGTACCGTTTTCTGCACCTAGTGTTAAGACATCAATGACGCTTTTACCCTCAACTTCTTTATTCTTTGTTTTTATACGAATTTCAGAATTATATTTATTAGCAATTTCAGCAAACTTGGTAGCAGGTCTTGCATGCATTCCATTCGAATTCGTAATTCTTACTTTTCTTTCTAACAATTTATAATTTGTACTGTAACTATCCATTTATATGTCGTTTTATAAAAACTTCTCTCTTTGTTAATATAATTAGAAAACTGTTATATGATTTAAATTTTAATTAAAAATTGTAAGTTTATTGCTTTGAATCCAAGAATTCCGACTTAGACCTATCGTCTTTAAACATTGTTAAGGTCAGCCGCACTACAATATTTCATTAATTAAACCTGAATACCATCAACCTCTTTTAATATCTCAATCATACCCTCTTTACCATTAGCTTGACGCATAAAGCGACGAAAATCATTATCCCTTATAACAGTAGATATTCTTTCCAGCGCTGCAAGATGTGCTCCTGCAGAATCGTTTGGAGAAAGTAATAGAAAGAAAAGATGTACGGGTTCTCCATCTAAGGCGTTAAAATCAACACCGTTAGTTGACCGCGCAATCGTCCCAACTATTTTTTTTATACAATCATGTTTTGTATGTGGAACAGCAACGCCCTTTCCTATACCCGTACTGCCTAATTCTTCCCTTTTCATAAGGGATTTAATAACACCTTCAACATCCTTATTACTGATTTTTTGCATATCTTTAAGTGAACACATCATTTCTCTGATCACAGCCTCTTTTTCAGTGGCTTTAAGCTCTGTAATAATAGCTTCATTCACAACAAAATCAGTTAATTTCATACTATAAAATGCCTCCAATAGAATTATTTTCCATTATACTTCGGGCTCACTTTCTTGACTTTCCATTTCAGTAATTGCAGGTTTCTTCCTGCGAACAATCTTGGATTGGATTTTACCTTTGTGCTTTTTCAGTTGAGTTTCAATTTTATCCACAGCCATATCAATTGCGCGATACATATCGGGATTCGCCACATGAGCAACCATCGTGGGACCCCTCGAGATCGAAACAATCATTTCAACAATATGGCTATTATCACCGCCGATATCTAATGTAATCTGTACCTGTAAGATCCATTCAAAAAATTTCTTTATTTTTGTTGCCTTCTGCAAAGCATAATTCTTAATAGCTTCCGTAATATTTAAATGCCTTGCTACAATTGTGATATTTTCCAATGTTAGAAATCCTTTCTAAAAGTAAAAGTTTCTAAATACTCTAAAAATCCTAATTTTACTTATTCTAAAATTATTCGTCAAGAAAATTAAGATCATATATTTAATTGTTATATTCAGCAGTCGCCAAAACAAGCAAATGAACAGATTCGGCACCAGATTCTTTTAGTTTCTTGGAACATTCTGATGCAGTAGCTCCAGTCGTCAATACATCATCAACGAGTAATATCTTTTTCCCCTTAAACAACTCTGGTTGTCTAACAAAAAATGCATTGTGGATGTTTAACTTTCGTTGATTTTTTGAAAGTAGCGTCTGTGCCTCAGTATTTTTAATACGGCAGAGGTTGTTCCTTATTATGGGTTTTGAAAAATATCTTTGAATTCCCAGCGACAAAAGTTCTGATTGATTGAAACCGCGATGTAATTTTTTTATCCAATGAAGAGGAACAGGCACAATAATATCAACATCTGCAATATTCTCTTTAATTCCTTTATGTTTTATTAAAATATCATTCAATACCCTGAATAGAAATTTCTGTCTGGCATATTTAAACTTATGTATTAATATTTTGATAACACCGTCATAATGTGTAACTGATGTCACAGCATTAAAGTGCAGATATTTCCCTTTGCAAACAGCGCAACCTTCCTTAACAGTATACGTGATATGTGGCCCTGTATCAGCCCCACATCTAACACAATAAGTATCACTAACGTATGGAATCTTCTTTTTACAATCCTCACAAATATAAATTTCACGTGAATTATTTAAACTGCAATTGCAATGCAGACAATATCGGGGATAAAAAAGGTCTAATAAGGCGTGTAAATAATCACCTAAAGCCATATTACATTTTCATCATATCAAAAAACAGTAACCCAACCGATCCTAAAATAACAATGGGCAACCATGCTGCCAATATAGGGTAAATCATTCCTGTGTTACCGAGGTTGGAACATATAAAAGACAATGAATAGAAAATACCACAAACAAGGACACATAGTCCCACACGTAAAAACAGATTTCTACTTAACCTTTCAAATCCAATTACGAGCGGAATACCCAGCAAAAGTAGTACAAAGTGGGTAAGCGTGTAAGCAATTCTGGAATGGAAAAGCAAACTATTTCTAGGATTATCTGGTTCGTTTTTACACAGTTCTTTTAATTGCTTAAAATTTAATAAACTCGGGTCTAACTTAATCTTCCCAAGCTCCTCAGGCGTTACAGTAGAATCAAGCTCCATACTGTTAATTTGTTCTACTGGCGCAATCCATCTCCCACGTTTGTCATAAGTATGTTTCACCACTTTGGTAAGCAACCACTTATTATTTCCCAACCATATTCCTTCATCGGCGCTGATGGTAAATTTCTTTTTCTTATTTTCATATCTTCCAATAACAAATACTGATTGCATACGCTGTGTTTTATTGTCGTATCTCCAAATGCGAATCAAAGTGTTGTTTTCCTTATCGTCTAAAAGGAGATTCCGTTGTATATTATTACCAAAGGAGGTTTGCTGCAAGGTTTCTAACCTTTCTGCAAACCTAGGAATAATCCATTCCTGATCTCCAAAAGAGGCAAAGGACATAAATACTGTAACAACAAAGATAGGAAGTAATATCCTATAAAGTGAAATACCGGCAACTTGCATAGCCAGTATTTCCCGATTTTTGGCTAGTCTCACAAGAACAATACATACTGCTACTAAAGTAACAGCAGGAAAAAATTGAAAGATAATCACAGGAAAGAGATAAGTATAATAACGTACCCCGGTACCAAAAGCCTCTCCACCCATATCAACAAATTCTCCCAGTTTTTGAAGTAGGTCAACGATGATGTATATCCCTGAAATGATAAGCAGGCACATGAAGAATGTAGGAATAAAAGCCTTTAAAATATAGTTGTCTAACCTTGAAAACATAATTCTTTAGTAATTGCCTGATATGAAGGGAAATCCTTGAGAATTTTATAACTACCCATCTTCCACTTCTTTCGCTAAGAAGAGATTAAGGGGAAATCGTTCGCTTGATTTAAGCAAATTCGTTCTTTATATAATTGAATAATTGTTTTTTTTAAAACAGGATGAACAATGTCGGGATCAATCTCTATTAAAGGTTCCAAGACAAACAACCGTGTATGCATCATTGGATGAGGTACTTTCAGTTGATCATCATCAACAACTTCGTCTCCATAGAGTAATATATCAATATCAATGTTACGAGGTCCCCATTTTACGGTACGAACCCTTCCCATTAATGCTTCAATACGTTGAAACTGTTCGAGCAACTGATGAGGAGATATTGCTGTTATAATACTAAGGACAGCATTCAAAAACATCGGCTGTGACGGTCCACCTGCAGGCTGTGTTTCATAAAACTGTGATAGTTTTAAAGGCTGTACATCCTCAAGTGCAACTATGCGATCATAAGCACAAAGTAAATTACTTGCTCTATTTCCTACATTTGAACCCAGACCAACACAAACAAGTACCATAAGTAATCTTTCTTATTAAACAAAACCTATTATCCTCATGCTGCACAATAACTCATAGAACGCCCACAACTCCCGCATTCTGGACAATCATCCGTGCGGCAATCAGATGTTATTTCTTGGTTTAAAGATTTCTGCCATTCCTTCATAAGAAATGGTTTTACTACACCACAGCTAATGTGGTCCCAAGGAAAGACTTCATCTTCACCTCTTTGACGATGCACGTAAAAAACCCAATCCACCCCCGCCTTCTGGAAAGCATCCAGCCATTTTTGAAAATTGAAATGTTCTTCCCATGCGTCAAACTTGCACCCATCCTGCCATGCTTTATAAATTACATTTCCCAACCTTCGATCTCCCCTCGCAAATATACCTTCCAGAATACTGCGTTCCGTATTATGAAACTTGATATGAATACACTTTCTCCGAATTCTATCATATAACCTGTTCCTAATTTCCTTTATCCGTTGTAAGGTAATCATTGGCTGCCATTGGAAAGGTGTGTGTGCTTTGGGGACAAAGGGTGCAATACTTACATTAACCTCTCCAAAAGAACCTTTTATGCCCTTCTTTAAATCAGAGACATTGTAAGCAAGCTGTGCAATTGCATCAATATCCTCGTCTGTTTCTGTGGGAAGTCCAACCATAAAATATAGCTTGACCAAATTCCATCCTTGCTTAAATGCCTCCTCTACACCACAATACAGGTCTTCATTAGTAATATTCTTATTAATAATTTTCCTAAGCCTGGCAGTCGCCGCCTCAGGCGCCAGTGTAATGCCGGACTTACGGACAGTATTAAGCATAGAAGGCAAAATGACAAGCTGTTCATTCACTCGCAATGAAGGAAATGAAATGTTTACATGCCTTGGACTAAACAAAAGGTTCATTTGTTCCATCAGTCCTTTTAAGAATGGATAATCACTGATGGAAAGAGATGCCAGGGAAATTTCGTTATGTCCCGTATTAGCATAACAGAGTTCAGCTATTTTTAATATATTTTCTACCGTACGAGGACGGGTAGGACGCTTACTCATACCTGACTGACAAAACCGACATCCTTGTGTGCATCCACGCATGACCTCGATTGTAATGCGATCATGAATAGTTTTTACATACGGCACAATGGGTTTGGTTGGATAATATGTC
>MHXP01000113.1:0-2060 GCA_001824485.1 Planctomycetes bacterium GWA2_39_15
CAGTATTCCTTTGGCTCTTCAAAAGGATTGTTTAATATGGGTTTGTCAACTGCAAGTGTCATAAGCGATTATTTTTTTAAATTTATGTTTTGCAAATCAGTATGGGGAAAACCAATGAGTATAACATCTCCGAATTCATAAGCTATCATAAATAGCGTTTTTCTCTGAATAGCCGTTCATAAACTGAGATACAGTAAACTTGTTCCAAACAGAATTTTCGTCCTCAAGCAAAAGCATAATACGGACTTTTGAGTCAGGTTTTAATTTGTCTTTCAAATTTTCTGGAATAGATAAGTGTCCATCTGATAAAACATCCGCATAATATTCGTAAGCTTTCACGCGTCACCTCTTTTATTCTATCACTGCACAAAAGGTCTCAATTTTAACTGCATTTTCTCAGCTTCTCTATCAAGTCATTAATTTCAAATTATCTTCTATTCTGCTCATCCATTTCAGGATGTCTAAGGACAATAAGATTCCATCGTTCTTTTGTGAGCATAAAATAGACGTTGTTTTTTGAATTCATGATTATCATACAATTGACTATCCTGTGTATATTGCCTCAGCGTAAAAACATCCTATGTTTCTCCACCGCGTTTGAACAGTTTATTATATTCAGCTTCATCAGATAACTTCTCAATTAGAAAGCTAACCCAAGCTTCAGTGTATCCATAATCTTTATGAAGCTCGTCATAATAACAGTAACGGTTGTCACAGAACTCCGGGTTATTACTTACAGAAGGTGGCCTTACATTGAAAGCTTTGTAGCAGGTTGCATGATGAGGGGTCGTCTTAAATGATCTCTTAATAGTGGTCTCAACTTTCCTAGCAACTTCAGAGGGCTTTAATCTACCTTTATTAATAACTGAAACCTCTTTCGGTTTTATTAAAGCAATAACTTTATCATACTTTTCCATTTCTTTTGGTTTTAATTTATCGTAATGAATGAATTCAATTGCTAAATCAGACGATTTCATATGCCCATGAATCTTTGGGATTAAAAAAACCTTAAAATTATATTCCATGCTACTTTGAATATCAGTACTCAAAGCAGATCTAAATTTATCAATATAACTTTTTACATTTTTCGCTAATTGTTTGCTTGACGTTCTCATTGCTTTAATTTGAATTGCATGTGGCGTTGTAGCTAATTGTAATGAAAAGGTTAAGCCCGTTTTTAGCGCCCATTTATCATTAAACTCTTGACATAAAAGATTTTCAAAATTCAACAACATTGACTGGCACTCACCAAATATCTCTGGGTCTAATTCGGGCATGGAACGGTGCTCTATCTTATTTCTTAACCCTATAAAAAATTCCAGATTTTTTCTAATGGGAGGATTTTGGTCTTTATAATATTGCTTTAAGCATTCGTTCAGTTCCCAGCATTTATATTCACCATCTATTTTTATATAGTGTGTCGAATTTGGTTTCTTGAAGTATGGCTTGATTTTTCTCTTAAAATAAATAGCGTGAAACAGAGAATTCCATGCAATATTCATGAGGACGATGTAAGCACCAGAACGAAATGTTGCAGTAGGCCGGTTGTAAGTTTCAACTGCAAGCAAGGATGCTTCATGTGCTTTTACCAAATGATCTTTTATTTCTGCTGACAATTTCACCTTCTCTTACCCCATCTCCCTCACCACCATTACCTCATTCCCTCTATGATCAATGACCTTGACGGCTATGTGGTTTTCTTCGCCGAGTTTAAAAGGCAAAGAGCGTGTGCTGGTAAAGAGTTCAAGGTGGGGTTCGTATTCGTACTTCTTCGGCTTTGATTTTGACGTGTCGCAAGAGGCGAGTTCTACTGGAACGGCATTTTTTCGGGTATCGTCATACTTATAAACCTCGATTTCGCCCTTCTTATTACCTGATTTCCTTGCCAAACATATCCCTCCTTCAATTTGTTCTAAACTTAACGAGAGATAACATCAAAACTATTATAAATCTGTCTCATTTTATGGCAAATTCAGAGTTTAATCAATCTTTTAATTTGAAATATCTTAGACTGCACGGTAAGATTATTCACACTGTCATATCAAATTTTCTGTCATTTT
>MHXP01000113.1:2096-8169 GCA_001824485.1 Planctomycetes bacterium GWA2_39_15
ATAAATGCAAAGACCGAAAATCCACCCGGAAACGAAATCCTTGCCGTCCGCATTGTTGAGGATTTTTTTAAGTCATTCCAGATTCCATACAAAATCAACGAAAAGGCAAAAGATAGGGCAAATATTGTTGGGTACATAGGTTGTATGGGCGAACGGCAGCCCGCCCGTACTTTATTGGTTGCGTGCCACTTAGATGTTGTACCGGCTGGGGATGATTGGAAAAGAAATCCATTTGAGGCGTGGGTGGAAAATGGGCGTATCTATGGCAGAGGCGCTTCTGATAACAAAGGACAATTGGCATCCATGTTGGCTACTGCGAAATTTCTCAAAGAGAATGAATCCAAACTGAAAGGTCAATTTATCCTGGCTGGTGTCGCTGATGAGGAACGAGGCTCTACGCTGGGTTTAGAATATTTGCTCAATGAATGCGGGGTTTGCGCTGATTTTGCAATCATTCCTGATGTTGCACACAACATGCAAATGATTGATGTAAGCGAAAAGGGCACACTGTTTTTGGAAATTACCTCACATGGCAAACAAGCTCACGGCTCTACCCCTGAAAAGGGAATAAATGCAATTTGGAGTATGATAACGCTACTTGAACGTATTAAACAATTAAAGTTTAAATATAATTCTCACCCGCTTCACACCCCACCCACTTTAAATCTTGGGTCAATTCACAGCGGTACTGCACCCAACATAGTGCCTGCCGTCTGTAAGGCACAATTAGACATTCGTTATTTGCCTGAAGACTTGGCAGATAATATTATCAACAACATTAAAAACATCATCAAGGAAGTAGAAACACAACAGAAATATGCACGATTTGATTTAAAAATCAACTCCAATCAACCCCCATCTGCCGTGTCAATCAATAATCCACTGATAGAATTAATCTCAAAACATACCCAAACTGTTCTGGGAATTCTCCCGGAACCAAAGGGATTATCCGGTGCTACGGTAACAAAACAGCTTATCCAGAAGGGGATAACGGCTGTTGGATTTGGTCCCGGCGATGAGGCAGAGGCACATGCTACAAACGAATCAATCAGCATTAAGGAATTGGTTGATTTTGCAGAGATTATGGCTTTGATTGCCCTTGATATGCTGGCATAAAAATTACCAGATTAAAACTCCAGTGTAACGTAGGTCTTTATTCTGGGAATTTATCGCATGAAATTTACAACAGGAAAATGAAGAAATTTATAATTACGATAAAAACCTATTTATACTTTCCAACCCTTCTACCCTTGCACCCCATCTTTCCATGATTTGCCCGCTTACTTCGCCACTTTAGTCTTTGTCTTCTCTTGTCTCTCATATTAATTACTCCTGTTTAAATCTTAATTAAATCTGAAATTACAAATCTAAATTTATTCAAATTACTTATTTTCCTGTTTAGTAGCTTCTTTTTCAGTATCTAACTTCTTCGTTGTGCTTTTATTGCTTGATTGTTCAACGTCTTCTTCGACTCCCTTCACACCCTTCTTAAATTCTACAATGCCTCGTCCCAGGGATTTCATTACCTCTGGAAGTCTTTTTCCAAAAATCAGAAGCGCCACTATCAGGATGATGAACCATTCCCAACCACCTGGCATACTAAACATATTTATGCCTCCTTATGTAAAATTTTTGAAACAACGGAGATTATATCGTTAAACAGATAAAAATCAATAGAATTTGTTTTGAGAACATTTTACAACCATAGATTTCTTCGAAATGCCAAATATCAATAATTGATCCTAGAATGCGTATTTTTTTGTGGAGTCAAAGGCTATTCCCTGCTAATTTTTACTATAAGGCCTTATTTCTCTTAGTGCTTTTACAAGTGAAGATATGTCCGGAGGCAAATCCACCTGGAATTCCATTTTCTTACTCTGTATGGGATGGAAAAACTCGATTCTATGCGCATGAAGCGCCTGTCTCTCGATAATTGGAATTTCTCCAGGTTCTCTTTCCTTCTTTAATAAATCTGAAAGATAACAGGACTCATGATTGCCGTACATAAAATCAGCAACTACAGGATGCCCTATTGCCCGCATATGTACACGAATTTGATGTGTACGTCCTGTTTTTGGCATTATTTTTACTAAGGTATAACCGTAAAAACGTTCTATTACCTCATAAATAGACACAGCCTCCTTGCCGATATCATGTCTGATAGTCATTTTCAGATGGTCGGTTTTATGTCTTCCGATTGGTAAATTAATCTCATCAGAGTCTAGCATGATCTCGCCTTCTACAACGGCAATATATTCCTTTTTTATATATCTCTTTTCAAACTGCATTGCAATATGCGAATGGACGGCATCGCTTTTAATTGTCAGCATAATCCCGCTTGTATCTCTATCCAATCGGTGCACAATACCCGCCTTTAAAGGTCCGTTCACCTGTGAAAGATTCTGACAATGGAAAGTTAAAGCATTAACGAGCGTGCCGGAAGGATGCCCTCCCGCAGGATGAACAACCATATCATACGGCTTATTAATTAGCATCAAATAATCATCTTCGTAAACAATATTTAACGGAATATCTTCGGGAGCAATTTTGTATTCTGCAAGTACAGGCACACGAACGGAAATAACATCTCCCTTTTGTATATCATAGCTACTTTTTACAGTGCGCCCATTGACCAGCACAGAGCCCTCTTTTACTAATTTCTGTATAAAGGTCCTTGAAAAATCGGGAAGGCGCGATGCGAGGTATCTATCAATCCTCTTATCATCAAACGCCTTTTTTATATCAAATATTAATTCTTTTACTTGTGAAACTTCCTGTTGCATATTATTTAATCACTGATAAACGATATTGTGACATTACAGCCCAATTACTGTTTGGAGAAAGTTCTACTGCTTGGGTATAAGAGCGAATTGCTTCGTTTGTTTGTCCTAATTTTTCATAACAACGCCCTGCATCCCACCCTTCTTGTGCAGCGAGAAGATTATTATTAGTCATCGAAACATCATTAAATTGCTTTACCGCCTCCATTAAAAGTCCTTTTTCCTCATAAGCGTACCCCAAAGACTGTTTCACAATAGGTGCAAATGAATGGCCGCTATATTTACTTAAAAATTCATTATACGTACGAATGGCTTCGTCATAATTCTTAAGACCATAATAAATATTCCCCAACTGAAATAATACCCATGGTGTAGCACTAGAAGAAGACATATTATCTTTAATATATCTATAAGCATCGGCCGCTGTGTTTAATGCTGCATTTCTATCTTTGACGTCCATTCCCTGACGTTGCGCTGCCATTGCCAAATCACTATTAATCTTCCACATACTTTGCCACACCATCTCAGTTTTTCGACTTTTTTCAGTTATAAAAAAGGTAACACCTGCACCAATAGCAATAGCAACACCAATACCTATACCGATAACTGCTTTATATTTGTTCAGCGTTCTTAATGCATTTAAAGTAGCTTCTTTCATTATTCTTCTTTCCTTCTTTCTATTGTTGTCACGACATACTTATTAACTATTCACTAAACTTGGTTGTTAATAATTAAAGTTATAAACCAATTAGAGACTCTGCCTCTCTAAAAATTTCCTGAATATCTTTCTCTTCCAGACCTGCCCCGCGAATAATGCGTTCAGCGTAATTACGATCTAACAAATCATCTGGTGTATGTGAATCAGAGCCAAATACAAGTTTCGCCCCAACTTTTTTTGCAATTTTAACAACATACCCATTTGCATAAGCATGTCCTTTTCTGCCTGAGACCTCCAGTCTGACACCATTCCTTTTGGCAAGCCTTGCGTCAGCTTCTGTTATAAGACCTGGATGTACCAATATATCGGCACCGGCTTCAATGGCAGCCCTATTTGTGCCAGGTAATACGGGTTCTGTAATAGTTTCCCCATGCACAAGCACAATAAATGCTCCCAACTTCCTCGCACGTTTCACCATAGATTTTATATGTTCCAGGCGAAGATGGGTTAATTCAACCCCACACTGCACCTTGATTTTAGAAACAGACGTTATCTCCCTGCAAGCTTTTAAAACGTTAGGTATGACAAAATCAATGTTAGAATAATCAGCGTGATCTGTTATAGCTAACCCGCGGAAACCCTTTGCCTCACAACGCCGAACTAATTCAGCCGGCAAAAGCATGCCATCAGAAAATAACGTATGCGTGTGTAAATCTATCATATTAATTACCATATTAATGCGCCCGAGACGATTTGAACGTCTGACCTACGGTTTAGGAAACCGTTGCTCTATCCTGCTGAGCTACGGGCGCATTGAGCTACACGAAAACATAAAACTCTTCTTTATAACATCAAAAGAGACCAAACTTTATTCTTCCTAATCCGAGCAATATCAGGACACAAAACCCAAACAACCTTTCTCCCCTATCAATAACAAGGCTTAGAATGAAATATTTGAAAATTAATTATAGCCATAATACAAAAAAAATCAATACAATTAGGTTGAACTATATAATTTTGAATATTATAATACTGCTTTTATATTTTTCTTACTGTATTCATAATTTAAAGGATAAAAAACATCGTGCGTTCTATTTTATATCTCAGAGGTATTCTGTTATTGCTTTCTCTAGGACTGCTCATAGTTGTCGGCTGTGGCGTTCAAGACCCTGATAACTATAACCGTCAAGGCGTTTCTTTAGTTAATCAGGGCAATACTGACGAAGCCTTGAAAATATTCAAAAAGGCACTGAAAATAGACCCAAATAACAGAGATGCACATTATAATCTCGCAATAACCTATGATAAAAAAGGAATGTTTAAGGAAGCTATTGAAGAATACAGGACGGTATTGGAACTCTATCCGTATGATCCAGTAACGTTTTATAATATCGGTGTAATATATGCAAAAAGCAACATGCAGGATGCGGCTATTTTAAGCTGGCAAAAGGCAATTGAATTAAAACCAGATTTTTTAGATGCATATAATGCAATAGGATTCACGTATTTACAAAGAAAACAATTTGACGATGCCATTAAAGTGTACACAAAGGTTCTTGAGACAAAACTTGAAGACGCAAACATTCACAATAATTTGGGCATAGCTTACAGTGAAAAAGGATTAGTGGATGAGGCTATTAATGAATTTAAAAAATCCATTCAAATCAATCCAGCAATAGCAATGGTACACAAGAATCTTGAAAATACGTATAGAAAAAAAGGATTGGAAAAGGATGCAGATAACGAGCTTAAAATATATGAGGAATTAACAAAAAAAACGAATTAAAAATAATCAAATAACTCCACCTAACCATGTGAGAGTAAATAAACCACAAATTATTCTCGTCTCAATTAAAGAATTCTATTTTACCGGGTCGTAACCAGAACCACCAAAGGGATGACACCTCATCACACGCCAAATTCCAAGGCAGATACCCCATAGAGTGCCTTTCTTTTTCACTGCATCAATCATGTATTGAGAACAAGTAGGCTCGTAACGACAAGATGGATGTAAAAAGGGTGAAATAATAAATTGATAAACCTGTAGCAGTTTAATGATGATAAATTGCATGAGTAAAGTTTTCGTTAATCCAGTTTAATAGTTTCTTAAATTCATTTTCAATATCTAACAACTTTAGATTAGACGTAAAAGTACGCCGCGGAAGGGCAATAATATCAACGTTTGTAGTGAGTAAGTGTTTATTCAATCTATATGATTCCCTCAGCAGTCGTTTGATGCGGTTGCGCTGTACGGCATTTCCCACTTTTTTGCTTACCACCAATCCTATTCGTGAATATTGATAATCATTCGCTATAATATAGAAAACAATTTTTGTATCTTTAAATACCTTCCCTTCACTAAAAACCTTTTCAAATTCTTTGTTTTTTGTCAAACGTTCGGCTTTTGTAAATCGGAAATTCATATCGCATAAGTTAACAGATGTATAAGTTGAAGTCAATGACTTCGGTTGTAATATCAAACTATCAAACCATACCAAGTAGTTTTTTAAACTCTTCTGCCAGAGGTAAAGGTTTAAAACCCATTACAGAAGCCTTTGCGCTATCAAATGAAACATCAGGCGGTCTTGGCGCTGCCATGACCACATCCTTCTGCCTGCATGGCAATAATCTGGCA
>MHXP01000114.1 GCA_001824485.1 Planctomycetes bacterium GWA2_39_15
CATGTTTTTGCTATCTTTAATCTCAATTCTTTTCATACACGCATAATACCATAAATCTGTATTATGCGCAATATATTATGTCGTTATGTATAGATTGCTTTAGAATTGCTATATCAATATCTGAAAATACTGCATATGCCGTTTTATCCTGATGCCATGGGTTTTGTTCTTAATACTTATACATCTCATCAAATTTACCGACAAGCTTACCGTCTTTAAGGACATAGTCGTGATAATCAGATGAATGGTTCATAGGTCAAAGCTGAAAGCTCGAAATTAATGGTTCATGGTTTTGCTATTTTCTAAAAGTATTTTTTCGACAATCCAAAAATCAAATTCGTCATCTATTTCCACATTCTCCCATCTTGAAATAATTTTCCTACCGATTTTTTTACCATAACGATCGCCACTTCTGATAAGATCAACCTTGATCACGTAAACATTGCCATCGTCATAGAAAAACCCTTGTATATCCTGTCGCCTTAATTCGTTATTACCATATTCTACATATTTGCATAGAAAACCAGTTGCAAGAGAATCATATCCGTTGTCTATAAATTCTTTTATACAGTCATCAATAAGTCCTTCATGGCGTATAGGGGATGTGGCTTGCAAAAGAACAACTATATCGCTGGAAGACAACCCCCTTAATCCCCCTTTATTAAGGGGGATATTTTTAATTGCATGCTGAAGAACACTCAGCGTAGAGGCTTCATCTGTGGCTAACTCCATAGGCCGACATATAACATCTGAACCATATTTTCTTGAAACACTTGCTATTTCATCATCTTCTGTTGAGACAAGATGCTTATCAAGTAATTTTGATTTTTTTGCTGCCTCTATCGTCCATGCAATCAAGGGCTTGCCTGCGATCTCTTTAATATTCTTGCGAGGAATGCCTTTGCTTCCACCTCGTGCAGGAGTTATTCCAAGGATCATACCCTATTCCCATTTATCCCTTAAAATCATGAATGCCTCTGCATATTCAAAACCTATTTCAACCCCTCTTTTTTGTGCCAAAACCCTTAAGGCTTCTTCCGAACGGGGATGTGGATACTTCCTTTTTTCCGTTTCATAACATTCAAAGGCTTTTATTTTTGTGCCAATATGGTCCTTAATATCCACATAATAATTCGGCAGAAATGCATTCTCAGACAATGGTGGAGACTGCTCAGTTGAAGAAGGAACCTCATACATATAAACATTGCTAACAAAGGGGGTTGCTAACGGTCTTAAGACTACTCTTCCTGCATCAAAAACTGCCCTATGGTCTTGATTATTATCTCCCCTGAAAGGGATGTAAACTGTATCTGGTTTTATCTCATTTATATACTTTTCAAGGGGAATTATAATATCCTGGATTGATACATCAAGCCGTTCATCAGGTAAATCCAGAAAAAAAGAATCGCCATAACCGAGTATCTTTTTTGCCTTGAGAGTGTGCGATCTTTCAATATTGTTACGTCTTTCGTCATACTGATGGTTGTAAACCCTGTGTGCAACAAAAACTGTACAAACTTTGTCTCCCGTTTCTTTATATTTAGAGATTACTCCACCACAACCCAACACCTCGTCATCCATATGGGGTGCTATTATCAAAACCCTATTCACTTGAGTAAAATACTCCTTAATTCTTCTATGTTTTTTTCTGCATAATCCCATCCATAATAAATGGGAGGACACTTATGATGTTCAGCAATCCATCGTGAATTTGGCAAATCATATTCAATCTTTTCTATTTCAGGACCAAAATCTGTTTGATTAAAGACCTTACCCGTTTCTGCTTTTAGGTCGTAATCAAAGACGATATATTTATAGTATCCAGAAGTCATTCCTTTGGGGAACTTAACCCTCTTTTCGAAAAACTGATCATACTTTGAAGCAAGTTTCCTTTTCCACTCCAAAATCGCTGGAAGTCTCTCTAGCTGAACAAGCCCCAATGCCGCAGTCATTTCATTCATTCTAAAATTAAAACCATTCTGGATTTTATAATTTACTTTGCCATTTTCAACTTTTTTACCATAGTTCCTATAATACTGAAGCCACTCTAAAAACTTCTTATCATTTGAACATACGATACCTCCCTCTCCAAGTGGCATAGTTTTGGTAGCATAAAATGAATAACTTCCTGCAAAACCCCATGCACCTCCTGTTTTTCCGTTCCAATAGCCGCCATGAACATGTGCACAGTCCTCAACAAGAAAAATATCTCTTTCCTTACAAAACTTTGTGATCTCTTCTATTTCAAATGCAATATGTCCGCCTATATGCACAACAACGACAACCTTTGTATTTATTGTAATCCTCTTTTTTAAGTCATCGAGACTCAAACAAAGATCCTCTTTATTGCAGTCGGCATATATTATATTAGCTCCTGCCCTTTTTGCAGCCACTGCAGTTGCCCAAAATGTATTGGCAGGAACGATAACATCTTTGCTTTGAACTCCAATATATTCAAAGATACTTAGCAAAGTGGTGCCGCCATTTGTTACCGCCAGGCATGGAATATCGATAAATTTACCAAACTCTTCCTCAAATCTTTTAACCATCTTACCTTCTGAAAGGTAATTACTCTCAAAGACTTCGTCTAGTAGCCTGTAATACTTTTCTCTGTATTGAACCTCAAAGGGAATCTTCATTATACCTCCTTGATTACCAGCTTAGATAAAATTTCTCGTCTTCATTTTACTAACACGATTGAATAACTGATTAAATTTAGCGAGCCGACACTTTGGGCAATACTTTTTATTAAACTCTCCATCAAGAATCATTTTATACTGTTCTCGTCTTTTTTCGCCGTGCCAGATATCATAAAATGATTCACTATTTACATTGCCAATAGGTTCAAACCAAGGATAAATATTAAGCCTTCCACATAAATAAACGCCACCATCCGCTGTAATAATCGTAGTAAGACTATGTGCTATGCAGGGAAGTCCATCATTGCCTTCAATAAGATTATGATTCATGCCCTCTACATTAATAGAAAACCTATTATTTTCATAACGCTTTAAATATGATAAATCAACATTGGTTTCGAGTTCCGGATGATCAATTACTGGTCTAAATTGAATATAACTTACACCAAAATTGAACAATCTAAGAATAAGGGATTCAAGACTGCTAATATTTTTCGATGTTACCACATAACCAATACCAACAGTTGCCTTTGATGTACATAACGCATTAATATTACTCATAATTCTTTCGAAATTATCGTTATTTTTTAATGTAAAATGCTCTTCTGGGTTTGAGGCATCGAGACTTACCCTGATCCAATCGAATTTATCCACTATGTGGTCTTTTAGTAAGTGACTTCCATTTGTGATGAGTCCTACTCCAAAACCAAGTTTATGTGCGAAATTAACCACATTTTCAAAATGCTCATGGAGAGTGGGTTCTCCACCTCCTTCTAATACGATTCCTCTTGTTCCCCCTCGTTTTAAATCTATCAGAAGGTTTTTAAGCACTTCAAAATCCATTTCTCCTTTAAGACGTGCCCTTAAATCTTTATCAGAACACCATACACAATTAAAATTACATTTATTGGTGAGGGATAATTCAACGCTTATCGGATACGTATAATCAGGCGCAGAGACACTCCTGTTTATTAATGCAGCAACCTTTTCAGGAAATAAATACAGTTTTTCTATACCCACTTCCTGTACAGACCCAAATCTATTACTTTCAGCTAAAATAGGATTATCATCAAGGAGTTCAATAATCTCATTTGTATAAGGGTGATTTAAATTTTTAAAAATAAATTCTATGAGTTTTAAATCTTTTTCGGTATCAAAACATACTTTATAATGCGGTCTCGGATTGAGATATACAAATTTATTTACTTTAAACTTATATTCATTTTGGTGAAAATAGAGTGTCCCAGATTCTCTTTGCTCTGGAGTTAACTTCTCATTATTAAGATCTAACAATAAAATTTTTTTGACCACCTCACAACCCGTTCCATATAATGTACCATTGATATGTTCATTATAACTGAAGTCAAAGGCTTCACGAATGTGTTCGCTAATCAAATCATTCGCAAGATATGGGTCAAATAAAGGATAATTCCCGTTAATCTTTAGTATTGTCTCGCATGGAGAAATTTTTACTGCCTCATATAATCGAGAAACCAAATCTGATTTACTTCCCCTAAAAACCTTTATATTCAATTTCTCTGCTTCTGCAACAATAGGATTGTCCTGGAGAGTATTACTCGTGGCAAGGATAATCTCGGAAACATTTTTTACCTGTCTAATCCTTAAAACAATATATTCCAGGATTGTTTTCTCTGCAATTTTTACCATGCTTTTACCAGGGAAAATATCTGATGAATACGTTGCCTGGATAATTGCTGCTATATTGTTCATTATTTATTAACTTTATCTTTTTAAGATAAAATATAAGCTTTAAAAAGCCTCCTCGACCTAAAATGGGTCTCCTCATTCTGAGGAGGTGGAGCATCTCCAAACATCTCACTGCTACTAGCCTGGTAAAATTTGGTTTTAATGCCACTTCTCCTCATTGCCTCTAACAACCGAGTAGTCCCCAAACAGGTGATATCTCCGGTAAACTCTGGCATGTCAAAACGAACATGTACAGGCTCTGTGCTGCTAAATGGTAGATTTCATCAGGCTGGATATTATAGATGAGATTAGTTATCTGGCCAGAATCAGAAAGGTCTCCATATGATGAAGAAAAAGCTACGCAGATCATGATGCCCTGATAGAGATGGCTATCCTACGGTGTCAAAGGTACTGGAACGGCGGATAAGCCCATGAACCTCGTAGCCTTTTGACAGTAGAAATTCTACCAGACAGGGTGATCTTGTCCAGTAATTCCCGTTATTAATGCCTTCTTCATCATAATATTTTATACTGATTAAAAAACCTGACACCGTCATCATATTGTATAAGCACCTAAAGCCTGATATCAACAATTTTAGTACAATCCGCTATCTGTTTTATCTTCTCCGCATCCAATTCTTTTGTTAACAACAAAAAATTGGGAGCATTATTTTTTATTTCCTCTAGTCCTATCACGTGATAACCAAATATCCTTATCTT
>MHXP01000115.1 GCA_001824485.1 Planctomycetes bacterium GWA2_39_15
AAGTCGGGGTGTAGCGCAGCTTGGCTAGCGCGCTTGAATGGGGTTCAAGAGGTCGTGGGTTCAAATCCCGCCACCCCGACCAATATAATCAAGGGTTACAGGTGTTTGTTACAACTTGGTTTTTCTCAACTGTGACCAAATTGTGACCGAACTCTAAGACCTGAATACCATCACGCAAACTTTCCGGAGAATGATGCGAATATCGTTGCGTCATCCTAATATCCTGATGGCCTAATAACTTAGATATTTTATAAATATCAACCCCCCTTTGCGCTAACCATGTAGCGAAGGTATGCCTCAAATCGTGGAAATGGAAGTTCTGGATTCCTGTCTTATCTAAAGCAATATTAAAAGCCCTTCTAAGATTATTTCTGTCAAGCTTCGTTGACATATTGCTTAGAAATACAAGATCACTTTTCAGATTTCTTATCTTTGACTTTTCTAACAAAATATCAAGTGCTATTTGATTCAATGGAATTGTTCTTGGTTTTCCGTTTTTAGACACTTGAATTATAATAGTTTTACGGAAAAGATTCACTCTGCCCCACTGAAGCGAAAGCAACTCCCCCTGCCGTAATCCTGTATGTAAGTCAAAAACAACTATGTCCTTAAGCCATTGAGGAGAATTTTCAAGGAGTCTCTTTTCTTCATCTTCCGACAACCAGCGATCTCTCTCGTTATTCTCCTTTTCTTTTGGTACTCTAGACACAGGATTATCTCTAATCCATTCCCATTCTTTGACAGCCAAATTAAAAGCCTTTGACAGCATTGCCAGTTCCCTGTTAATGGTGGCGGGTTTCGCTGCTTCACTGTACCTTAATACCTTGTAATCAGAAATCATTTTGGGAGTTATTGCTGATAACTTAGAATCACCAAAATTAATTGAAAGGTGTTTTTTTGAAGCTGAATAACTACATTGGGTATTGATAGACACCTTCGGAGCGTGTTCCCGCATAAACTTTTCCATCATATCGGGGAAAGCCTTACTATCACCGATAGGCTTTTCAAGGTATTTCCCTTCTGCAATCTCTGTTCTAATCTTTGCTTCTATTACCAGGGCAAGTTTCTTATCAATTGTCTCTAAACTCTTTCGGATTCTTTTCCCTTTATAGGTTATAGAAGCCCACCAGACACCACCACGCTTAAACATATACACCTCCTTTCTCGTGGCTAATTGTGTCTGTACGACTGTATCGGGAATTATACCTTTTCACAAAAAATATCTCCAATGATTTTATCAACAACTTTCTTTTCATTGTTTGTACTGCGTTTCATTGAGTCCATTAATTTGTCTATTTCGTGTAAATCAAAGAGAATACGGCGACCACACTTAATAGAGGGAAACTTTCCCTGACTTGCCCAATCGTATAATGTCTTAACCGGCAAAGAAGTATATTCTGACACCTCTTTGATGTTTACATATCGCTTTTTCATTTTAGAATCTTCTTATAATCATCCCTTCGTAAAAGATAAAAACTTCTGATACCTATTTTAATGCTTTAAAGTTCATATAGAGTAACCCGGCCCTTTGTTATATTTTTTCTTTTTCAGATGAATCTTTGTTTGTAAATAACCTTCGTCATTACCCTGTGTCTTTTCTTTTAGGTAATCTTTTGCTTCAACTAAATATTTGGTTATTATCTCTTCATTAACACCGTCATATCCTTCTCTTGCTGCATAGGCAGTTATATAACCAATGCCATTTTGAAATAATGTCTTATCACTGGGTATCCTTGCCCTATCTACATCTCTTGTTATGCCTGTATAATTGCCATCCACAAAACGTACCTGTTGAATCTTTTCCCATAATGGATTCGTCTTCCATCTTGTTCTATTTGTGGTCATATCATCAACAGCAAGCCTTAACCAATCATGGGTACAATATTTCCAGACATCATTCATTTTCTCCATCATATCCGAAAATGTTCTTATGGACATCTGTCCCAAAAATTCTCTTCGCAGTTGAAACTCAAACCTCCACACCCTTTGCTCTTTATCCCACCCCTGCTTATCCCATATTTCTTTGAGGTAATATTTATGGCTCTTTTCTATCTCCAGGGTTTTATCATATAATCTTGCAGAAATTTCTCCACCCTGCCCTATTGACCAGCCGGTGAATCTGTCTCTTTTCCAGTGCATATGGGCATCCTCAGCCCTGGTTATCCATGACTGTTTTTTAATTTTTTCAAAGTTCGTTTCTGTAGTAAAATCTACAAATAAGTCGGCTCTGCTTATTGTTTCTTCCTGAATCAAGACAATCAAATTATTGACTATTTCTCTTAATTTATAAATCGAGGAATCAAGCCCGGCGCAATTTAAAAGTTCGCTTGATATCTGAACATATACGGAAGGGACAATCCTTTTTTTACTGGCTGAAATCTGGATATGATACCAATTGTCTACCAAGATATATGAATACCACTTATTCCCTTTATCTTTTACCTCAAAATTATGTTTTTCAATAGGAACCATTGCTAATGCTTGTTCTCTCTCGTTGTCAGACTGGGCAAGGGTCTTTTTTTCTTCAAGGAGTTCCTTAACTCCTTCTTTAAGTGTGCCTTTAAATGATACATACAGACTATCAATCCCTTTAAATAGTTCTTTAAACTCCATTTTCAATCCTCCTAAATGTAATTCGGGGGTGCTGTGTTACTAGGCGTCGCACCCAACTCTGTGCTAAATTGTTTACCATCGCTCTTGAAGTTATGTGAACATTCCGTATCATAATTCACCATCCTTTTGGGTACGTGTGTGTGCTCCGTTGCGCTCCCGCTTACGCTCCGCTTCACTTCGCACAAACGTACCCTAGTGTTTACCATAAATAGTTTATGAGATTCCTTAATCACTTCTTAACCCGTTAAATTTCTTTTTGTTTTTTACATTACCGATTTCTGACTTTTAATCTTTGACATCGTTTACTATCCAGTCTATCTAATCTGCACCAAGTTATATTTTCCTCTAATTCAACGTTCTTGGACTTTTCTACCACAAATACGACCCCCTTCTTCACCTTATACATTCCCTTCCCTCTTCGCTACGTACAAGACACTACGCAAAGAGCGAAGGTTTAACGCCAATTCCTTCGTTCAACCTATTATCTCCTGCCACGTCACAGCCTTCTTTAAATTTCTACACAACAGAAAATAAAAGAAGTCTGTGTTTGTTAATTGAAAATGCAATAAAAAAAGCCGAGACTATAGTTGAGCATATCAACCACAGCCTCGGCTTCTTTATCAAGTCTTTAAGATTGACTTTTTGATAAATTGTAGTAATATTAAGGCCGTGTGGCATGTTTCGACATGCTCCATACCTTGGGAAGGGATGTGCTGGTCAAAGCTTCTATCCCTTCCCATACTAATTTTCTCAATTGCTATTTACGGTTGTCTTCTATTGTTAATTCATCTCTTCTAATCATCTCCATTGTCTATAAAATTATCTTACAGACCATTTAATCTCTTGATTTTTCTTTTAACTCTTTGATTAACTCATCACGTACCTTTTCAAGTTCTGTCTTTATTTTTATATAAGAATCCTTTGCAAAGGCTAGGGCCGTAAAATGATAACATGCCTTTTCAACAAGGTTTTTCTTCATATCTATAATGTGTTCCTGAGTTTCTCTATCATTTGATTTTATAAAAACAAATCCGTCAATAAGGACTTCGCCCACACTCATTAGAGTGTCTGCTGCAAGTCTTCTATGTTCTTCGGGAATTGAGCCAAAATGATTAATAGTTTCCTTTAAAATATTTTGAATTGATCCCAAAAGTACAACTGGTTGATGTTCTGGGTCATTTGATATCGGATTTACAAACTCAGTAAAAATCATCGAAATAAAGGTTTCAAACTTCTTGGCTATGGGTGATTTTTCAAATTTATTCCAATATTCTGGTCTTTCCTGCTTCCTTTTTGAGATAATATTTAGGATTTGGGCATTGTCTGTCTTGTAAGTGTCAGAAAGTTCGTCTTCGATTAGCTTCGATAGCTTCACCCCTCTCTTCTTGGCCTTTGCCTCTAAGAAGTCCCTTAATTCCTTGCTTACCCGCAGACTTATGAATTCTTCTTTAGCCATAATATTTATTGTGTTACAATTGATAGAAATTAATGACAATGTGCATTTTAATCATTTCTTATAATTTGTCAAATCTTTTTTATGATTATCTGAAATCTATTTTCATAAATTACAAAGCAGAATAGACGAAGGAAATGCTCTCTCTGTATTTTTCCTGAAAACCATGTTAATAACACATCATGTTGCTGAAGGGATTGAGGTCAATTATGACGCAGAAGAAAAAACTGCGTGTACTGAGATTCTTGATGCAGTAAAACGTTTCGGTAGTAAGGATGTATTTAAAAAAGTTACTCTTGAAGATTTAGCCTTACAGATAAAATAAAATCCAGCATAGAAAATTTCATCTTTAATCCTTTTGCTATTTTATAATCTCTTTCTTTCGTACTATTTTCACCCAATTCATTCCCTTCCCTTCCCTTCCCTTCCCTTCCCTTCCCTCTTCGCTTCGTATAAGACACTACGCAAAGAGCGAAGGTTTAACGCTTATTTCTTCGGCTAACCTTATTGCCTTTCCTGTCACAGCATTCTTTCATCTTCTACAAAACAGAATATCAAAGAATGCTGTGTTGTTTTATTGATTCCTTGCGATCCTCTGTTGGAAATCTTTATGCTTGTACTATTCCTTATACCTAACCCGAACGAGTCGGAAATGGAAAATGAAAATTAGAATTAGAAAATACACATTGCAAAGTTCATTTTGCATTTTTCAATTTCCCTTTTGCTCTCACTATATATCAGTTATCCTGAGACTGTTTAATGATGAATGGCACTGGAATTAAACGGACAAACTTTTGACACGTTATCATAAAACGAGAAAATATTTCCTAATAACAGGAAAAATTTTACTTTGAAGTCCGACGTTTTACCTGGCAAATTTTAACCATATTTATAATTTCGGATACTTATAACCCCCTGTTTTATTCAAATTTGGTATCTGCAAAGTAACAGAAACAATATCT
>MHXP01000116.1 GCA_001824485.1 Planctomycetes bacterium GWA2_39_15
CCAATTATTATCACGGGTAAAAGATTTCACGCAAAAAAAATACAAGATAATTGATGTTTCATCACAGGGTTTTGACTTTCCCACAGATGGCTTCCATTCAATAGAGCCTTACCTGAAGTTTGTTATGTTGTCGTGTTAATACCCAGTTGCATTCATAATATATGATACCCCTCACCCCAACCCTCTCCCACAAGGGGAGAGGACTCACAAATATCCACCTCCATTGATGGGAGGGGTAAGGGGAGGGTGATCGTATGAATGCAACTTAGTATAACAAGCTAATGTTTTACCACTGAGATACACGGATTAACAGTTGGAGTGAAAGCAACATATAAGGATGGGTTAAGCAAAACGAACCCATCAATATTCTGATTCTCTTCCAATAAGAAAAGTAAGCAGTGTATTTTCAGGAACACTAAAAAGTAAGCTGTAATTACCCCTTAAAAAAGGGGCTAGGGGGGTTCTCCCTTGCTGGTTGGGGGCACGTTCACAAAGTCCATTTGGGGGCGCAATTTCCCGCAAAGCTTCTGTTTTGCGGGAAACAGAGTTTCACTGACAAGCATGTTCCCAAACTCTGTTTTGGAACACGCAGTGATAGAAAATATTTACTGCCGAAGGTAGCATAATTTAACTATAAATTTTTACGTCTCTTTCTAATTAGGTATCCTACAAATACAGATACCCCAAATACAACAAACACTCCAATTATACCAGCATACTGTTTGGTATCGAATTTATGTTTTAGACCGGGCATTGTATAACCAGGCATAGGGACATTTATCGTAGGTTTAAAGTCGTCTTTTTTTAAAAAACTCATAGTATCATCTACTACCTTTTGAAGACCGTCAGGTTTTTGGGAGACAAATGGCATAATAAGAAATACAAGTCCTATAACGAAAGACAAACCGAATGCTATGAACAACGTCTTACTTTTTATATTTGGTAGGTTCATATAATTTAATCCTTATTTAAAAGCTATATAGTTATCTGTGAAATCTGTGGTTTCGAAGGTATTTCATTCTATGTGCCCTTTGTGGCTTGTTTGAAGTATTTAAATTTTCTGCAAATTTAATAAGTCAGGTCTTACTTTTATTAGCAGGCTTAGTGTTGCAACAGTAATAAATCCTTCCCCAATGCCGATTATGGCGTGGATGCCTGCCATAGCAGGAATGACAATTTTAAAGGGCATAGTGCCTGAAATACCTAATTCGATAGCACAACAAACAGACGACAATACAATAGTACACCATGATGCCGTAAATCCGCCGACAAAAATGCCCTTTTTACCATGAATAAATAATTGGAGTAAGGTGTTTATGTAATAGCCAAAAAATCCACCGACAATGCCCATGTTGAAGATATTTGCCCCTAAAGCCGTAAGTCCGCCGTCCTGAAAGATCAGGCATTGAACGGTGAGTACGGTGGTCATTATGAGTACAGACGCCCACGGACCTAGAAGAACAGCAATAAGGGTAGCTCCCATAAAGTGACCGCTGGTGCCACCGCCTACTGGAAAATTAAACATTTGTGCGGCAAAGACAAATGCTGCCGTGACACCCAGAAGCGGAATATGCTTTTCTGTTATTTTTTTGTTTACCTTTCGAATGGCAGTTCCAATAAATACGGCAGAAATGCCGCCCATCCCAATCCACGTCTTTGTGTCCAGAAAGCCATCAGGGATATGCATTAAACGTCTTTCTTAGTTGTATTTTTGTTTTATAATAGTAAAATAGGCAAAATTAAATAAAGAAACAATGTGGTATATAGCAAAATAGGGCAGTAGATACAATAAAAACTTGATGATTAATAATTTCATATTAACAGCATAACCATTTTAATTGTGAGATGTACATCTCAGATAATTACTGTTGAAGGCGGTCTAACCCAAGCGGACTGGAGGAATTAATGAAAACAATTCTATTGGTAGAGGACGACAAGAATCAACTCTTACTCTATGAACAGGAACTCTTGCTGGAAGGGTACAACATTATTACGGCAAGGGATGGACAAGAAGCTGTAAAAAAGGTAAAGGAACAATTGCCTGATCTGATTGTAATGGATATTAATATGCCTAGGATGAATGGGATCGAATCCTTGAGCAGAATTTTGGGGGAACACAAACATATACCAATCATTATTAACACGGCTTATAGCAGTTACAGGGATAATTTTATGACATGGGCGGCTGACGCCTATATTACTAAATCTTCAGAGATGAAAGAATTAAAAAATAAAATTAAGGAATTACTAAACAAGCCGGGTAAATAAAAATTCTATATAACTTCCATTAAACTTGCAGATCGGTTTAAGACATAAAAAAGTAATAATATGAATAAACGGGATATTCTAACAGTTATAAACAAGGGCTTTGTCAACGCAGGACGGTACTTTGTGGCGGCTGCCTCTATCCTTACGATTCTTGCCTCTGGCTTTTTGATCTTTGCAGGAATTTGGGAGTTCGCTAACGGCATTCCGGATATACTAAATTTCCTGTTTCATAAAGGAGCACACCGTGTAGAACTTTCAGTGCATTTTATTTCCGCTATAGATATGTTCATGGTGGCTGTGGTGATGTTTGTTATGGGTATCGGGCTTTTTGAATTGTTTGTGGACAGAGACCAGTCAATTAGCTATCCACACTGGCTGAAGATACGCGATTTGAGTGATTTAAAAGAAAAATTGATAGCTGCCGCAGTAGTGGTTATCGTTATCACATTTTTAAAGCATATCGTAATGTGGGAGAATCCTCTTGAAACCCTGTATTTTGGTGGCGCTATAGCCATTGTTATTGCGGCAATTACATTCTTTTCAAAATTAGTTGTGGGTGATGATTTGCGAAAAAAGAAAGATGAGGAGGAAAGACAATAGGCGATTTATTTCAAGCCTATTCTCAACGTCATTAAGTCAAATTGCCTGTAGTAAAATTCCACATCAAAGGGAGATTCAAGAGGGTTGTTTAGATAAAACAATCCTTAACTTAATGACTTTGGGCCTATTTTGATATGTATTTGTAATTCGTATAAATTATAAATAAAAGAGACATATTTCTTATGCCAGACAAAAGGAACTATTACGAAATATTGGGGATAGATGGAAAGGCATCGAAAGAGGAGATAAAATCCGCTTATCGTACACTTGCCAAGAAATTTCACCCCGATCTTAACAAAGACAATCCAAAGCTGGCTGAGGAAAAGTTTAAGGAAGTGTCCGAGGCATACGAGGTGTTAATTGACGACAATAAAAGAGCCAGATATGACCAATACGGACACGCAGGCGTTGCCTCCGATTTTAGTAAAGATGGGTTTACATGGCGCGATTTCAGCCATATAAGCGATCTGGAAGATATATTTGGACATGATATCTTTTCGGATTTCTTTGGACGCGGGAGTATTTTTAGCGACTTTTTTGGTGCGCGTAAACGGGGATTTGAACAGCCGGAGGAAAGGGTTAAAAGAGTACAGGTTGAAATAACATTAGGGCAGGCATATAGAGGCGTTAGCACAGAGGTGGCTATCCCCCGCATGGACGTATGTGCGGATTGTGGCGGAAGCGGCGCTGCAAAAGGCACAACGTCTAATACCTGTGCCAATTGCAAGGGAAGGGGAGAAGTGCAACAGGAACAATTACAGGGTTTTGGCAGAATTATCAAGATTGGGGCATGTCCTTACTGCAGGGGGAGGGGCAAAATTATTGAACGTCCATGTCAGAGTTGTCATGGAAGCGGTGAGGTGCAAAAATTAGATAAAATTAATGTTAAAATACCCCCCGGCGTGGATAGCGGAACAACTTTAAGGATAACCGCTGATAAAGGCAGTGGAAGGTTAAAGGAAGACATTTATGTAATTATTTCAGTGCAGACTCATCCAATATTTCATAGACAGGGAAGCGATATATATATGGAAAAGACCCTCACGTTTAGCGAAGCGGCGCTGGGGTCAAAAGTGGAAGTGCCTACGTTAGACGGCAATGCAGTAATGAAGATTCCGCCAGGGACGCAGACGGATACCTTATTCCGATTGCGGAACAGCGGTATGCCGCTTTTAAAAGGTTATGGATATGGGGACCAATATGTGAGAGTAGTTGTCAGAATTCCAAAAAATCTCACAAAAAGGCAAATGGAATTACTCGAAGAGTTTGAAGCGATTGAAATAAAAAAATAAGGTAACCGTTTAGATTCACCGCAGAGAACGCAGAGGTTACAGAGAAGAAGACTAGAAGATGGGAAACTAAGATGGGGGAAGTTGAGATACTTAACCTCTAATCCTCTCAATTTATCAACTTCATTCCTTTTCTGCGTCTTCTGCAGTGAACTATTACAAAATGAAAAAGTTCTTGAACATCGCCATCATCACCTTGACGGAACAGGGATTGAAAACAGCACAAAGAATTGGGAAAAGCATTACGCCCGCCCCTCCGATATACGTATTTAGAAAAATAATTGAAAATACTTGCTTCACAGAAAGCAGCACATCAACCAACATTGCATATTTTTCAGAGCCGCTTCATCAAGTGGTTAATCAAATCTTTAAACAGTTTGATGGCTTTGTATTCATTATGGCAATGGGAATTGTGGTGCGCGTGATTGCGCCTTTTATCAAGGATAAACATACAGATCCGGCAATTGTAGTTATTGACGATATGGGACGTTTTGTTATAAGCGTGCTTTCCGGTCATGAGGGCGGCGCAAATCAATTAGCTCATAATATTGCTTCTATTTTGCATACGGATGCAGTAATTACTACAGGTACGGAAGTGCAGAAAGACATCATTGTTGGTATCGGTTGTAAAAAAGGGGTTGCCTCAGAAAATATAAAAAAGTCCATTATTGATGCGCTTCAGAGGGCAAATCTAAGATTGGAACAGGTCAGGTTGCTTTCTACAATTGATATTAAATCTGAAGAGCCGGGTTTATTGCAGGCATCTGAGGAACTTGATATTCCGTTAAGGGTCGTTTCAACTACAGAAATTGCGGCGTGTGCCAAAGAACATGGTAAGTCAAATTTTGTTAAAGAAAAAA
>MHXP01000117.1 GCA_001824485.1 Planctomycetes bacterium GWA2_39_15
CACTTCGAAATAAAAGAAAAAGAGCGTGCAGCGCACCTTAGCGAAGAAGGTGTTGAAGAGGTTGAAAAACAGCTGAACGTAGACAGTCTTTACACCGGTACTAACATGGAATGGCCTCACTATATTGAGCAGGCTCTTCGTGCTCATCATCTGTTTAAAAACGACAGAGATTACATTGTTAAAAACGGCGAAGTTATCATTGTAGATGAATTCACAGGACGATTGATGGAAGGCCGTGTCTGGAGCGATGGGTTACATCAGGCAGTACAGGCAAAAGAACATCAGCGCATCAAAGAAGAAAACCAAACCTTGGCCACTATCACCCTCCAGAATTTCTTTAGGTTATATAAAAAACTCGCTGGAATGACAGGTACGGCAATGACTGAAGCCGCAGAATTCGACAAAATATACAAATTGGAAGTCGTCTTAATTCCTACCAACAAACCCATGCACCGCACCAATTTTCCAGATAGGGTTTATCGGACAGAAAAGGAAAAATTCGACGCCATCATTAAGGAAATTGTTGAAGTACACAAGGAGGGCAGGCCAACACTGGTTGGAACTGTTTCCATCGAAAAATCGGAAACACTCAGCGAGAAGCTTACGAGAGAGGGCATTGAACATGAGGTATTAAATGCCAAGCAACATGAAAGAGAAGCCCACATTATTGCTAAAGCTGGCCAGCGTGGAAATGTCACAATTGCAACCAACATGGCTGGCCGAGGTACAGACATAGTTTTGGGTGAAGGAATTGCCGCCCTTGGAGGACTTCATATTATAGGCACTGAAAGACATGAGGCAAGGCGTATTGATAACCAGCTCCGTGGACGCGCAGGCCGCCAGGGAGACCCTGGATCGTCTCGTTACTACGTATCACTACAAGACGATCTCATGAGGATTTTTGCCTCCGAACGCGTCAGTTCCCTTTTGAAAATGTTCGGGATGGAAGAAGGTATGGCAATTGAACATTCGATGGTCTCTAAATCTATCGAGAGAGCTCAGAAAAAAGTTGAAGAACATAATTTTGAAATACGTAAGCACCTCCTCGATTATGACGAAGTTATGGATCAACAGAGAAAAACCATATATTCGCTGAGACAAGACGCACTTGAAGGTAAGAATCTCCGTGATTACGTTCTTCGGATGATGGAAGACAGCATCAAAGAAATAGTTACCTTTGCTTACGACACAAAGAGTAGCCGTGACGAGGGAGACCAGCTTGATCTTACTGCATGGTTTAAGCAAAAGTTCGGCTTTACAATTGATTTAAACGAGGTTGAAGGTAAAACACGTCCAAGCGTAGAAGCCTCTTTGATAAAGAAAGCCGAAGTAGCATACGAAGCAAAGGAAAGCGAAATAGGCAAAGAAGAAATGGAAAAGATTGCCCAGATACTCTTATTGGAAAAGATTGACATAAAGTGGAAAGACCATCTCTACGCAATGGACCACTTGAGGTCTGGCATTGGTCTTCGCGGCTATGCCCAGATAGACCCCAAGATTGAATATAAGAGAGAAGCATTGGGCATGTTTGAAAGTATGAATTTGTCAATCAGAGACGAGGTAACCGACCTCATATTTAAATTGCAGCCAGTAAAAGAAACGGAAAGAAAAGATATATGGCATCCAGACCAATTTGTCCATAAGGAAGTATCTGGATTGGAAGCAATACATGAATCTCCTGTTACCGTTGGTACCGTTCAGGATGTAAATGCAGACTCGGAAGAACAGGTTGAGCGAAAGATTGAACCTATTAAAGTCGGACTCAAGGTGGGTAGAAATCAACCTTGCACATGTGGCAGTGGCAAGAAGTTTAAACAATGTTGTGGTAGATTGAAATAATTTATTTATTTTAACCCTAATTACTACTAGCGAAAGATACGTAAACAACTTGAAAATACACCCCATCCCGCATGTCTATAATATTTGATGCCGTTTATGTAACAGCGCTTGCCTTTGGTTCACCATATTTTCTTTCAAAGCTTATAATAAGTGAACGATACCGTTCTGGTTTAACACAGCGGCTTGGCTGGGTTGGCGCCAGAAAAAGGGAAAAACCTTGCATATGGATTCATTGCGCCTCTGTCGGAGAAATTTTAACAATAAAAGCACTTGTAAATTCCATTGAAAAAGAGTTTAATCGCTTCGATATAGTAATATCAACCAATACGAATACTGGACTATCCGTTGCCGAAAGGCATTTTCAGGGTAAGAGAATTTTTTATTTTCCTCTTGATTTGAGTTGGGTAGTTGACAGCGTATTAAATGCCATATACCCTAGCTACGTGATATTAATAGAACTGGAAATATGGCCTAATTTTTTGATGTCAGCAGCAAAAAAACAAATCCCTGTAATATTGCTTAATGCCAGAATATCCGAAAAATCACTAAAATGGTATCGGATATTAAGCAAGATTTCAAAGGGGTTCTTTGAAAGTTTATCGAATAAAGAAAACTTCTTTTGTGCCAGGACCAGGAACGACGCAACCCGTCTTATGAATTTAGATATTGCCGAAACTCAAATTTCTATTACAGGAAACATGAAATTCGATAATATTGTAACTGCCATTTCAGAAGATACCAGAAATCGGTTATTATCCTTATTCAATATAAAACAAGATGATAAGGTCGTTGTCTGTGGCAGCACACATGAAGGCGAAGAGGTAATTCTTCTAAGAATATTTAAGCAAATTAACACAAAACTCAACAAACTAAGACTAGTTTTAGCGCCACGACATATCGAGAGGGTTAATGACATAACAAAATTAATCGAGTCTATCGGACTTCGTTGCATAAGAAAGACATCGCTCGATAAGGGAAATAAAATAGATGAGTATAAATATGAGACTGTGATTCTTGTTGACACCATCGGTGAATTACTCAATATCTATAGCATTGCTGATTGTGTTTTCGTTGGGAAAAGTCTTGTACCGCAGGGCGGTCAAAACATAATGGAACCTGCAGGGCTGGCAAAACCAGTTATCGTTGGACCACACACATTTAATTTTAACGAGGAAATTCAGTTATTAAAAGAAGCAAACGCCATAAAGGTTGTTCAGGACGAGTCCGCACTATTAAATGAATTGGTATATTTATTGGAGCATCCATACGAGGCTCAGGAATTGGGTAATAAAGCGCAGTCAGTTGTAATAAAACAATTGGGCGCTACAGACCGTAATTTAAAAGTATTAAAAAAAATTTTATTGAAGGAGAGGACAGTATCGGTATGAAGAAAGGAAGGCATTTATTTACTTCAGAATCTGTATCTATGGGGCATCCAGATAAGGTCGCAGACCAAATATCCGATGCCGTGTTAGACGCCATGCTTGGGCAGGACCCTATGAGCAGGGTTGCTTGTGAGACGCTTGTAACAACTGGCGTAGCCTTTGTCGCAGGTGAATTTACCACAAAGGCAAATGTAAATATTTCTGATATTGTAAGAAATACCATTAAAGAAATTGGCTATATTGATGCCTCAATGGGATTCGATTATAATTCATGCGCCGTTATTACAAGCATTGGAAAACAATCCTCAGATATCTCTCAAGGTGTAACTGAAGGTGAAGGCCTTCATAAAGAACAAGGTGCTGGTGATCAGGGTATGATGTTTGGTTATGCATGCAACGATACGCCCGAACTCATGCCACTCCCTATTATGCTAGCCCATAGAATTATTATAAAACTTGCCGAATTAAGGCAAAATGGAACTTTGAAATATTTACGTCCCGATGCAAAATCTCAGGTGACGGTAGAATACGAAGACCACAAACCTATTCGTGTGCATACCGTGGTCATTTCTACCCAGCATGCGCCTGATGTTAAATATGAAACCCTAAAAGCGGACATGATTGAAAAGATTGCAAAACAAGTGATTCCCGCAAATCTACTAGATAGCAAAACTATTTATCATATAAATCCAACAGGCCGTTTTGTAATAGGAGGGCCTCAGGGAGATTGCGGTCTCACTGGACGAAAAATTATAGTGGATACGTATGGCGGCTGGGGACGGCACGGTGGCGGCGCATTCTCAGGGAAAGACCCAACGAAGGTTGACCGAAGCGCCTGCTATGCCGCAAGACACATCGCAAAGAATGTTGTCGCTTCCGGATTAGCAGATAGGTGCGAAGCGCAAGTAGCCTATGCCATTGGCGTGGCAAAACCTCTTGCTATCCACATCACCACAGAAGGAACAGGCAAGATTCCTGATGAAAAACTTACTCAAATTTGTGAAAAAGTTTTCGATATGACGCCAAAGGGTATCATTGATCGGCTAAAGTTGCGAAGGCCGATTTACAAGATTACCGCCCGACATGGCCATTTTGGTCGCTCCGAGGATACCTTTACCTGGGAAAAGACGGATATGGTGGATGCCCTGAGAAATGCTGCAAGCGTTTAAAATCATAAATATAGGGGCGCATTGCAATGCGCCCCTATTGTTATAATATGCTAACAAAAGATACCATCCTTACCCAAGATTATGAAAAGTTAATGCACCTTATCGGGGCAGATATAATCTTTCTGTTTGGTTCCGTTCTTTCTGATAGTTTTCGTGAAGATAGCGATATTGATATAGGTATCTATTTTGAGAGCAGACGATATGACAAAAACAGTGTTTGTGATACCATTATTGATTTTTTTAGAACCGAGCGGATAGACGTCGCCTTTTTAAATGAGGCATCTCCTTTACTATTGTACCAGGTTATAAAAAAAGGCAACCCTATGGCCTATAAGAACTATACAGCACTGGTGGAATTTAGGCTTCGATGCCTAAAGCAGTACTGGGAAACAAAGAAATTTAGAAAGATGAAGGAATACTTATTGAAGAAATCTTTAGAAAGGATAGGATGAGTTGGGTTCCGGAAGACAAAGAGATATTTATAAGTAAGCTTAATTATCTCAAAAATTATTATGATGAACTTAAAAGTTTTGAGTCACTACTCTTTCTTCAGTATATAGAGGATAAAATTAAACGACGCGCAATAGAAAGGCTCTTACAGTTAATTGTTGAAGTAGCATGTGATA
>MHXP01000118.1 GCA_001824485.1 Planctomycetes bacterium GWA2_39_15
TAGTTTTTTATAGTAAGGTATCAATTCATCATATCTTCCTAAAGATAGATATAATTTCGTTAAATTATCCAGATAAACGGGTTCTTTTGGGTTTATTTCTATCGCCTTTTTGAATATATTAATGGCTTCTTCATACATACCTTTTTTACTGAGTACTGCTCCGAGGTTATTGTAATACCCAGGCTCTGAAGGATTAAGCTCAATGGTCTTTCTTGAAAAATACAGCGCCTTTTCTAAATCACCTTTTTGTAAGTAAGCATTAGCTAGGCGATCTACATGATTTAATTCATAGGGCCGAATCAAATACGCTTGCTCGAGTTCTTCAATCGCCAAATCCATATTGCCTTTATTGATGTACAAAGAAGCGAGATTACTATGAAAAGAAGCTTGAAATGGATCGGACTTGATGGCATTTTTATAACAATCAATAGCAAGATCAGATGTATTACGGCCAAAATGTTCGGCTAACATTTGATAAATCATACCAAGTTGGAAAAAACCCATATAGTGTTGTGGAATCAATTTTAATGAATTATTGGCCTCTATGTATGCCTTTTGCAACCATGTCTCATTTTTTGTTTTAATTGCCTTTTGTAAGTACATTCTGCAAAGTTCGTCACGATAAAAGGATTCGTATGGATTTAGAAGCACAGCATGTTTGATGAAATATAAGCTCCTTTCGGTAGTAGTATTCAGGTTTTCTCTTTCATACTCGAAGACTCTTCTTCCATATTCAAAATAGGCATCTGCCCTGTAGAATCGAATGACAAAGATAGAAACAAAGCCCAATGCTGCTAGTACAGTTCCACAACCCAGCCATCTATAAAAAATACGACGCTGAGAAGTTGGAGAATTGAAAAGTTGAGTATTTTTAGGCTTCCTACTTTCACAACCTCTCAGACTCTCTTCGTCCCAACATCCTTCAGTCCTTGAGTTACTTTTGTCAGACCTCGGTCCTCCTTCTCTTTCGGTTATCTTTATTATAGAAATACAAAGTCCCATCATCATCCAGAAGAGTGTCACAATCGGGGTATTCCCAAAACTAAATTCATTCTGAATAAGATAACATATTATTCCTGTCAAAAGACCTAATAACAGCATTTTATTTTGAAGACTCAACAGCTTGTATTTTCTACCAACATATACGCCGAAGCTGGTTAACAGCCAGATATAAGTGCCGAGACCGAAGATACCACGAGTGACGGCAGTATCGAGAGTATCGTTATGAATCCTGTCCTGTCTGGGAAATCGGAAACCCGCGTCACTTTCTAGCATTGAAAATATTTTTGCTAAATTTTTCTGATAAACGATACCAATAGTATCGGGCCCAATACCTAAAGCAGGATAATCTTTGATAATCCTTGTGGCAGCCAAATACTGAAATATACGGGAGAAAGTGGAGCCTTCAACAGAAAATTTATTGGCAATCCATGGTCTTGGGCGAGTTTGTGTTTTTCCAAAAACTGATTTTTCAGTTGTGGATTTGGTCGTGCTTACATCACCAGCAAAATGCTTAATAACCGATGTTTCATGCCTTACATTGAAGAACATTCCAACGAGGGTAAACGAAACGACCAAAACAATAAATTTATATCTCTTCTTCGTTTGCAGCTTGAAGATTAAGAAGAGTAGTGGACACAAACCACCAAGTAACGCCACAAAACATGCCCTAGTATTGGTAAGCCAAAAGGTGGTATAAATAATTAACGAAAATATATATAAAATCCACAGGGTATATGGGCTTTTCGAAAGGGATGTGTCTTTTTCCTTAGAGGAGTTACTTAAGAATAAAACAACAGCTAATGGTAAGGTCATAACAAGATAGGCCGAGAAGAATACAGGATTCCCAAAGGTGGAAAACACGCGCCTAGCCTCAAAATTACTCCACTTTAGTATGTCAAATCCAAGGTGTTGTGCAATTCCATAACACGATGAAATAATAGCGCCAGTTACCGTTGAGATTACAAGTAAACAGACCCTCTTTTTTGTAGTTATAAAATTCACTGTGGTATAAAAAACAACTATATAACATAAGGTAGCAGTTAAACCCTCGAACCGCTTATAGGTGCCAAAAAGGCTCATAATGGGATTTATAGATGTGACTGATGAAATTATAAAGAGGAAAATATAGACTATAATAGGGATATCTAGAGGAGTATAAGAAAATTTAAAATCGTGTTTAAGAACCAGTATAATTGACCATATAACCAGGATCGCTATCGTCAGTAAGTATAAGGCCGTTACCTTGCTAAGGTCAAAGACGCTGTAAAGACGTATATCAAAGAAAAGTGGGGGGACGATAATAGCGGCAAGCAATAAGCCTATAATTAATTTATCATAATATGCAGAAAATTTTTTAAAAATGTTTTTCATTGAATTTTGGTTCCTTGTGGAATTATTATCTCAAACTGTAATTTATCCATATCTTACTTTACCAAATTTATTTGGCTATACTTTTAATTATGATTATAATTAAACGAAAACCTTTATCCTCAATAAAGTTATATGAATGTTTAAGCATTTAGGTTTGTTTTAGAGTTTTAAAAATTTTGTATACAGCATGAAGATAGCCATTAATACAACATCTGCCGTTGCAGGTGGCGGAGTTACGTATATAAAAAACCTGCTAACTTATTTATCAAAGATAAACACTAACCACCAATATCTTATACTCACAACACTCAAAGGGAAAAAGGTATTTTATTTCCATCATCCCAATTTTAAATTCTTGTCTTTTCAAATGCCTTCAAAAAGTCCGATACTACGGCTTTGTTGGGAGCAGGTATTCTTACCTGTATTTCTTAAAAAAAAGGAAATTGATATTCTCTTTTCTCCTTCTAATGTATGTCCTCTTCTCACTAGGCTTCAAAATGTCATTATGATACAGAACATTGAGCCATTTGGCAATACTGTTTCAAAAAGTCGGGGTATAATTCAAGGTATAAGGCTAAAACTCTTAAAATGGTTAACAATTTTATCTATTAAAAGGTCTCAAAGAGTTATTTTCCCATCAACAAGAGCACGTACTGCTATAGAAAAGATCGGAATTTTAGTTAAGCATGGAGAAGTTATTTACCATGGTATCAACAAAGAAATATTTCATCCCCATATTGAAGATGCTGGGTTGTGGAATTTTAAAAAAAAATATAGCCTTGATAAATTTATACTTTATGTGTCAAATATCCATCGGTATAAAAATTTCCTGGAACTTATCAAGGCATTTGTATTACTGAGAGGTAGAATAGACAACAATATTCAGCTTGTTTTTGCAGGAAAGTGCTTTGATAGAGAATATTACTACGAGATGATGGCTTTTATAGCAGGTCAAGGATATGAAGACCGAATCGTCTTTTTGGGTAGTATTCCATATGAAGAATTGCCTTACCTGTATTCTGCCTGTATGATGTTCGTTTATCCTTCAACCTGTGAATCATTCGGAATGACTTTGGTAGAGGCTATGGCATGCGGTGCCCCTATACTCGCTTCCGAAATAGAACCGGTACCAGAGATTTGTGCAAATGCAGCAGTCTATTTTGATCCTTCGCATCCGGCTGCAATGGCGGATGTAATAGCTAATGCAACAATGGATAAAAATTTAATCTCTGCATTGAAAACAAATTCATTAAAAAGGGCAGAAGATTTCTCATGGGAGAATACAGCAATAACTACTTTAAAAGTTTTCAAAAGCATCGGTTAACTATACTTTAAACCTAGTTTTATAATTCGCCCTATTAAGAGGGCGAAGATTCCCTGTGGACATGCTTCATATTCACCAATTAATGTATACTCTTTTCCACCGAGACCTCTCTTGAAATGAGTAATACCTGGAGTTAATTTTTCGTTTATTCCACCCAAGTCGAACCAATGATACCCCATTTCTTTGAAAAGTAATATAGCGTGCCAAAGAAGTAAGTAATTTGATTGAAAAATTCTGCCTTCCGGACTGTTCCACCCAATAAGATAATGACAGGTATCTATGTACCCAAGTACAAAAATACCACCGACCCTAACACCATTTTTCACTGCAAACATAATTTGTACAGATGATTTATCTGACGTTACATTTTTGATTTCGCGTATAAGTTTTTCAGATGGTCCAGCAAAGTTTTTCTCAGTCATCATTCGATTATATCTGCTCATAAGAAATGAAAGTCCATCATTTGAATTATCCAGTTCCAACGTCAACCCCATTCTTTCAGATTTATTCAGCAAATTGCGCCATTTCTGACGTAACGACTGACGTAGTATGGCCTCATCAGAATACAAGTCTATTATTATTGATGTCCATGCATTCTTATCGATACGATGATATCCTATTTTATTTAATATTTTTTCATTAATTTCACATTGCACAATACCTGGTGCAATAAATAAAATCATTTTTTTCTGTTCAACCCAATAGTAACGAAGAAATCGCAGTATCTGAACAACCGTATTGGCAATAGAGGATTCGTGTTCTGTCGTGATGATGAGAGGGGCGCGGTTGATCCGCGCAATTCCTCCCAATAGCGGGATTTTCTTAATGAGAGTTTGGACAACACCCATAGGTTTATTTAAATAAAGAAGCAGACTTCTGACTGGTATCCAACCCTCGGTATTTCGTTTCGCCTCTCCGTATTCCCACGACTGCAGCAGATTGATATTATTACATCGAAAAAGCAAATCATCCCACTCTTTTTTATTTTCCAGTGTCAGTATTCTAATATCGGCTGTCATTTAGTCTGTAATGATTCCCGTATTGCATCACGCAAGTTACTTACGATACATTCTATATGATGTTTAGTGAGACTTTGATGAATGGGAATTGTTAGTATGCTCTCTCGTAGTTTTATAGCTATTTTATGCCCAAAAGGTTTTTCTTTTACCTCTGCTGGCAAAGCCGGCCACATTTGGGCAGGAATTCCAACTGCATTTAGGCGGTAATAAACATATTCAATAATATTCTGATCGAGCCGTATCGGAAATAAATAGGGGCAAACACCTTCTGGAAGTGACGGAAAAAGTGGACTTGCAACATCATTATTAATAGATAATATTTGTTCTTCTACATTTTTATAGTACATCCTTCTTGTCGTTTTATAGGATTCTAATTTTGATTCCAGTATTTTTAATAATTGTAATGATAGTATGTTAACAGGGGAATTTTCTTCAAATCTTGCCTCCGTATCTAACTCAAATGGGATTACCTTTTGACTCCTCCAGGAAATTTTATAGTGGGTTAAAAAAGATTGCAGTAAGCGTTTCCCTATCCATTTCCAAGTATTAATATCGACTCGTTTTTTTTTATCGTATGTCTCGTGGATAATCTCTCTATTTTCAGAAGTTACAAGAATTCCTATCTTTGGAACAGGCAGTAGCTTATATGGACTAAATACCGTACCCCAGCTATGCTTGCCAATATCACCAAACGGTATAAGAACATGAGCAGCGTCTTCTAAGAGTTCCGCTCCAACCTGCCGACAAAACTGAATAACTTTTGTTATTTCCGCGGGGAAACCAAAATAATGAACTAATATAAACATATCGGGACTGCCGTATTGGGAAACGAGATCGTTTAATAAAGACCAGTCAGGGTTAAGATTTTCTGTTATTGGATAAAAGACCAATTGTACTTGCTGAAGTCGTAAGGGGATTAACGCGTGATTGCAAAAATAATCAGGTAAGAAAACGATACCTCTGTTTTTGTTTCTAGATTTTAATAAAGTCCTTACAGCTTCTGCTATGCCCCAGGTACTGCCACGGGAAAAAATTGCTTTTTGACCGGGACGACACCACGCTTTTCCAGAAGATTGTAGTGCCGATAAACTGGAGAGCAAATCCCATATCTGAGGCAATATTGTTATAGGTATACTAAATCGGCGAAACCCGATCACGTGTTAATGCCAAAAGTTTCTTAATTTTTCTCCGATACATTATATCCACCCCATTTTCAATAATAAAACGCACATACATTAGTGGGTCGTTAAGGGAAATCGAATCTCGTAATATAGCATAACTGGAAACAGGAAAGTAGTTTGCGCCCCTTACGCCTGAAAAACAGTATTTATACCTCCCTTTAATCAAATCTACGGTGTGTTTATTAATACTATTTATATCACCAAATGGATAGGCAAAATAACTAATTGGTACTCCTAATTTTTTTTCTAACATATCTCCACTTTCAATAATTTCTTCATAAAGGTCATTTTGCGAATATATCAAAGAAAGACATCTATGGTGGTAACCATGAGATCCGATAACGTGTCCATGTTCTAATAAATATTTTAGATCACCCCAAGTTAAAGGTTCCATGTCTGAAGATATTTCAGTATTTTCATTATCTCCGTTAAATATTTTTTTAACAATAAATTCTTTTTGGTATTTCCGATCCGATTGTCCAATAAAATTTGTTGGTACGAAGAAAATTCCTTTTATACCGAGTGGATTTAGAACTTCTTTAGCCACTAAAAAATTTGATTTAAATCCATCATCAAACGTTATCAGCAAATTTATGCCTGAAATGTGCTGTTTCTTCTGGACAAATTCCTGAAACTGAACAGGTGTTATAAATACATACTTTGATGCAAGATAATTTATTTGGTGTTTAAATTGCCAAAGCTTACTTTCCGGAATGTGGTGATATGTAAGAACCCTAACACAGTTTAAAGAATTGGATGACAATAACTCGTGTATTCTGTGAAAGAAAACCAAAAAGTTAACACTATAACTCAATAAATACCGTAATTTCATAAAATATTTTTTTAGAATGACAAAACATTTCTTTTTAACACCTTCGAACCGCCAATGACCAACCGATAAAGATCGTATACGCTTCGAACATTAGCTACATACTTTAGGATTTGCCGAGGGCGGAAATAAAATCTCATTAATATGTGCTTACGAAATTCTGCAAGTTCTTCTGCAGTAAAACCATTTGGTAAAAAATTTCCTACTTCATAGGTATTAACGCAGTTCCAATCAGGATTAAAAGTCCCGTACTCGTGAATTGAAGAGTAGATGGGTGAACCAGGATAAACAGTGAAAAATGTCACTCCTATAACATCTAAGTCAAGAGACAACATAAAGTCAAGTGTTTCTTGAATACTCTCGCGTGTTTCCGTAGGGTGTCCAATGATGAAAAACCCTTTCGTACTAATACCAGCTTTTTTAGCCCATTTGCAGGCATTGCGGATTTGGTCGAAAGTTACTCTTTTTTTCAAAAACTCCATAATCCGTGGTGAACCTGTTTCAACACCATACGCTATTTGCCAGCATCCCGCCGCTTTCATCAGTTTTAGTCCTTCTTCTGTTACATCACTTGCTCTTGCATCACAAGACCATTTCAGTTTGTAATTTTTTGAAATAAGCTTTTCACAAATATCGAAGAGCCTTTTTCTTAAAGTAACAAAAGTATCATCATTGAATTGAATATCATCGATTTTGTATTTCTTATGTAATATGTCGATCATTTCCAGCACGTAATCTGCACTATACCCTCTTACCATGTGTCCTGTAACGCTTGTATCACAAAATATACATTTACCAGGGCATCCTCTGCTTGTAACCAAATGGTTCGAAGAAATACCACCGGCACTGATGAGAGTAGGAGTATAGTGAGTGCGAAGGTCCGGCAGTAAATGCCATGCAGGAAAAGGCAGGGCATCCATATTTTTTACAAGCTCCCTTGGTTTGGTTTTTACAACTTCACCATTTACTAAAAATGCAATACCAGCTACTTTGCTAAGGACTTCTCTATTTTCAAAAGTCCTCATGAGTTCTATTAGAGTTACTTCTCCTTCTCCAATTATAGCAACGTCAAAATACTCAGGATATTTTTTTAGTGTTTCTTCTGTTGCAGAAGTAATATGAACACCTCCCAAAATTATCTTAACAGAAGGACATTTTTCTTTAATAAACTTTGCTACCATCGCCGCATAACTAATAGAATGTGTCATTGCACTCAAACCTACATATTTTGGGTTTTTAGTTTTGACTTCATCCACGACTTGTAGTAAAGAATACTGGAGGGCAACTGCATCTAAGATGAATACTTTATATCCTTCACGCTCGACTACTGCGGCAAGAGAACAAATTCCCAAATTAGGCAAATGCCCACTCTGTTTATTTGGTTTTTGTTCAATAGCATTACTGTATGCTGGTGGGGCTATGAAAACAATATCAGTTTGTTCCATTACAAACTCCTTGGGTAATTCAAATAAAGCCTAATTAGCGTAACATGCAAACTGCTTTCTAATCCTTAAATTAGCCATGTTTTAATCCCCAATCATAAGGGATTTTTTTATCAAATGGATTTAGACGTGCTATCTCATTAGAGTCATGAGGAAGTGTAGCGCAATTGGCAATAATTGAAGGTATTTCCGCAATACCTTTTACACCATTCCACACAAGTGGCGGAATAGTAATTAACTGATAATTATCAGGCCCGGTAAAAATTTCCATTAATTCCCCGCAAGTGGATGATCCCTCTCTGTCATCATAAAGAACTAACTTTATCTTACCAATTGGTACAGCATAATTAAGAATCATCTTTCTATGTATATGCCATCCTTTAATTACCCCAGGATAAACAAACGAGAAATAAATCTCACCAAATTGCTCAAAGTGAGGATCGTCAGAACGAAGCATATGCATAATTTTGCCACGTTCATCGAGTATCTGCCGCAACGGAGTTATTTTAACTCCATCAATCATTATTATCTCCTCTCCCAATTAGGAGCAAATTTTTGTCCAACTTGTAAAAAAGCCGATTCTCTATTCCAGTTTGCGTGTGAAGACTGATAACAACGTTTACATTCATCCCACATCTTATCTGAATTATTTACAACAGAACGAAAATTTATCATTTCATCTGAATTCCAAGCTTCATGAAAACTATCATACTTAGACATGTGAAATAACTTTTGAGAAATGGATTGACAAGGTCGCACACAACCATCCGAACTAATGAAAAAATCACGCCACCCGACAAAACAATCCTTATGGAATTTGTTACCTGCAATGTCGTCACCTTCGGTATAGGGTAATTTGATTTTAATTCCTAACTTATTGCCTCTTTCTACGGTTTCTGAAAAAACCTTTCTAACTTCCTTAGCACATCCCCAAAGGATTTCACCCCTTAGTTTTTCGCTAAAAGCAGTTAAATATACCGCTTTGACTTCCTCTATTCCCAAATTATGGGCCAAATTAACCATATCCGGCAATTCATTAAGATTACTTTTCATTAAAGTGAAAACAAAATTTATGTATGGATGATTTACATTTTTGTTCTTTTTTTGCTGAACTATTGTTTGAAGTTCAGAAATTATTTTATTAAAATTTGAATTAATTCTGATCCTATTATTGGTTTTAGCTGTTGCGCCATCAAGGCTTATTGCCATAATATCAACTTTATATTCAAATAAAGATTCCCTTATTTTAGGTAACGTTGACCCATTTGTAACAAAATATTTGCGAACGGGATATTTATTTAAAAGTTCTAGTATATAATTAAATTTTGGATGAAGTGTAGGTTCACCCCATCCAAATAATGTTACCTCCTTAATGTAATAAAGAATAGTCTCTATCTGTCGCAAATAGTCAAGATTAAAAAAGGTATTTTCGAAACTACTCCCATCTCTCCCGCACATTATACATTTGAAATTACAAGCACTTGTCAACTCTAAAACTAATCTTTGCGGATATGATTTCAACTGTAAATTTACATTTTTTATTTCTTTTAAATTTATTTCACTATTTTTCTTTTGGATATCCGTAAGATCTACATATTTGAATAAATCCAACGTTTTAGCTCTTAAAACTTCCATTTATTTCTTATCTCCCCCGCTTCTATTGTATCAACGTGATTAAAAAAACCATTCCACTCATACCTTCCAAGGTGGATTCCCACTTTCCCATAACTCCTCGAGCAACTGCTTATCCCTCAAAGTATCCATACACTGCCAGAATCCGTCATGTTTAAAAGCCATTAATTGCCCGTCTTTTGCTAGGTTTTCGAGTGGTTCTCTTTCCAGGATGGTATTGTCCCCGCTTAGATACTCAAAAACTTCTGGTCTAAACACAAAAAATCCTCCATTGATCCTGCCTTCCCCGGTTTGAGGTTTTTCCGTAAACGTTATGATCTGATTGCCGTTTAGCGTCAAACCACCGAAGCGTGGCGTAGGCCTAACAGCCGTAACAGTTGCAATCTTACCGTGTGATTTATGGAACTCTACCAGCTTATTTATGTCTACGTTACTGACACCATCTCCATAGGTGAGCATAAAACATTCGCCTTTTAGTTTACGCTTCAATCTGTCGAGTCTACCACCTGTCATACTGTAAATTCCCGTATCTACAAGGTGGACAATCCAGTCTTTGAAGTTGGTATTTGAGGTAATTACTTCGCCTGTTTTAAGGTCTATGGTGAGGTCGCTTTGATGGTGATAGTGATTAAGAAAATATTCTTTGATTACTTCACCTTTGTATCCCAGCGCAATTATAAATTCCTTATATCCATAAAATCCGTATATATTCATTATATGCCACAACAGTGGTTTGCCGCCTATTTCTACCATAGGCTTCGGTCTGACTGTAGTTTCTTCACTAAGTCTTGTCCCTAATCCGCCGCAAAGAATTACAATCTTCAATTGCATACACTCCTTTTTAAACTTGAATGAGTCTTCTTTTTGTTGGAAAAGCGAATATCAATCTACGCTTTCTTTAAACAAATTGTTGACAGTATTTTCTTGGCTGTTGATTTTAAACCCTCAAATTGAGAATATGAAAAAATAGTTGCAAAAACAAAAGTAATGAAAAATCTTGCATCATTTAAATAAGGCCTTAAATAATTTTTTGCTGCACCCCTGTTGTCATTAAACCATTCTAACAGGGCATATTTATAAATTATTGATTTTCTAAAATCTTTGATCTCTTTACTAAAGCTTTCCTGAATGTCAGGTATATTTTCCATGAGTTTCTCAAGCATTTTAAAATTTTCAGGGGGGATAAGGGATCTTCTTTTATGTGACTCGCTTTCCTTATGCATTCTCCATTTTGAGAGCGGTTCACTTACATAATCAATTTCGTAATAATATGCTACTCTCAATGACAGATCAAAATCCATAACCGTGGTAAACTCATCGTCGAAAATGTAGTCCAACCTTTCTAGGGCGGCCCTCTTGTATATCATAGTTTCAGTAGAAATAAAGTTGTTTGCCAAAAGGTTTCCAAAAACGTTTCCTTTGTAGGGCTGAACAAACCTAAACATTTCATATTTATCTCCCGTTTCGTCAAAAAAAATCGAATTACTAAAGGTCATTCCCAGATTTGAGTTTTTATCAAATAGCTTTAACTGTTCTTCTAATTTATTTGGCAGCCAGACATCATCCACGTCTAAAAGAGCGATATATTCTCCTTTTGCCTGTTTAAAGGCGAGATTTCTCGCTTTCCCGAGGAGGTAAGTCTCCTCACTTTTAAAATACCGCACACGATGATCGTGGCTTTGGGCGATTTCTGCGCTTTTATCAGTGGACGCATTATCCCAGAATATAATTTCCCAGTCCTTATATGTCTGAGTATAAACGCTATCTATTGCTTCTCTGAGATACTTCTCTCCATTCAGACAGTTCATAACCACGGATACAGTTGGCATATCAATTATCCTTTTGCAACAAGTTAAAATTATTTTTACCCATCACTTCTGATTGACAGATTAATCAATTAACATAATAAAGATAGGCTTTATAGTCCATTATCTTGCCTTCTAAAGTATATTTTTGTGCATTTATCTCCGTAATAAAATTAATTCTCCCTGATCTGATTAACGAGTCGGTCTGGCTTTTAAAACGTTCTTTTTTTTGAATATCTGTAAACACAACAAAACTTCCAGACTTCAAGATTGCTGGTAACGAATCCCTGCATTCTTTAAAATCCAATTGCCGATAATTAATTATTTTACTTAATTTTTCATCTATAGGAAAATCCCTTTGGCAAAAAATTAACAATTTGTCACCATTTCCATCATTTAGTTTATTCACTGCACTTAAGAGTTGGTTATTTAAATTTTTTATATTACCTTCCAAGTCATACTTATATCTATTATTATATAGCGAGTATACAGGCGTATAGGTAACCATAAAATTCTGACCAAATGCCTGCAACAATGCAAATAATATCACGAGAAAGGTGCCAATTGATCTTTTACGGTGTGGTAAGTAATTCAGAAAATCTAAAATACATATTAAAACAAACAAAATTACCAATGGATATAACATTGTTGTTACTCCTGCACTCTTTTTTTTCACAAACACAAACAAAAAAGCCATTGCAGGAACTAGGTAAAGTAGCAATAGATTTAAAAAAATGGAGCTTTTGGTTTTTTTGAGTTTCTTAAAATAAGCATATATTGAGAAAGTTATGCCGAATATCACAATAAAAGTTAAAATGCGGTATTCTACTAAATGACTTATCCATCCCTTTATATTTAAAAAAGGGTTAATACTTCTATTTTCAGCAGGCCCATGAGAACTGAAAGTTAAACTTTGTGAGAAATCATATACGGAATATAATACTTGGCCAGATAACAAAAAAGGCAAATTAAAGACCAGAAAAAACGTTATAAAGACAGAAAATAATTTTATAAAAAGAAATGCATAATTTATCACTGCATATCTAATCCCACTTTTATATCCAGAAAGTTTTTCCTTCAAATTAAACATGCCTTTAATCATTAAATACCAAATAAGACATCCCGCTATATCAACAAATAAATTAATAAATATCCCCAATTTGTGTGTAAAAATTTTCAAAATAAAATGATAATTTCTAGAAAATAAATCATAGACTTCTTCTCCTCTGTGGACAGTTAAAATATGGATGATATGGTGAACTGCCATGATTTGAAATAAAAATAATATGAGAAATGAGATGCAGATTGCTAAAAATATATGTTTAATATTTAAATACTCAGAATTTGCATTTTTCCCCTTTAAGAAAACAATATACGTCAGTGGAAATAGCATAAATATACCCCACCATTTTATTGCAGCCCCCAAAGCAGAAACTATGAGTGCAAATATTAGCCATTTCCTTTTTGCCGTCTCATGGAAGAAAAGTAAAAACAGAAAAGAACTTAAAATACATAACAAAACAATATTCGGATCTGGCTTAATAAATGACAGATATTGAATAAACAGGGATGAACTGATAACAATAGAAGCAAGCAAACTTGATCCAATCAAGTTAGTGCGGTTTTTCTTCAATAAATATCGTATTAAAAAAAGTGATAATATGCCGCAACACAAATGTATAACTGTTAAAAAATAATACGCATGAATTGGTTTCGGATTTGATAAAAACAATTCATATAATTTATAAATAGGAATCAATAACCAAAGTTCACTGCCGTAATCAGAATTCGAACTGTTAAGCATCTCAATACCCTGAAACTTCATATTTAATAAAAGTCTTTCTACCTGATAGATTAAATCATGATGAAGAAAAGCCAGCCAGTTAAAATCTTTTACTAAATATAATGAATTATATACCTGAGAAAAAAAGGTAAAAAACAAGAGAAGAAAAAATACTGTTGGCTCAACGTATTTTAAATCTCCTTTTTTTACCATCGAAATATTTTCCTCTTTCAATTCCCACATAACAGTATTTCTTATTATAAAACCTCCAAAAATCAATTATGCTTCGGGTAAAATAGTGCCTTAATTTTCCAGCTTATTAATGTAAATCCACCCATAAAGATCATTTTCATATCATTAAAAGAACGAATATGCGTTAAATATGCCAGAATTACTCTTGGTTGAAGATAAAAACTCCAAAAACCTTTTTTGTTCCATTTAATTAAATCTTCTTTGGTAAGACCATGAGGAACAAATACCGGTTCCTGAAAAACGCTCATACTCTTCCAATCTTTATTAAATGTTCCATATTGTTCGGCTATTTGATACAGCTCCGAACCGGGAAAAGGAACCATAAACTGGGTTTTAAAGTCATCAATCTTGATTTTTTTATTGAAATTTATTGTTTCTTTAATTGTCTCTATCGTTTCTAATGGATGGCCAATAATATTAAAACCAATGGTTCTAATGCCCGCTTTACGGGTTAATTTAACGGCACTTTCAATCTTTTCAAGAGTAACCTTTTTTTTCTCAAAATCATGGATTTTCTGCGATCCAGTCTCAATACCAAATGCTATGGACCAACAACCTGCCTTTTTCATCAGAGCAAGATTTTCTGAATCAATCGAATCCACCCTTGCAAGGCATGACCACGTTACTTTTATATTTTCTTTTCTAAGCAAATCACATATTTCTCTAAGTCGTTTTTTATTTACAATAAAATTATCATCTGCAATTCTAAAATGAAGAATACCATACTTAAAATGCAGCGTTTTTATCATATCCTTTACATACTCGGCACTGTGAAAACGGACCTTATTACCAAAGATTTTTCTGTCACAATAAATACATTGATACGGACAACCCCTTGAAGTTATGATTGTAACTGTTTTCCCACTATGCATCGTCCAAGGAGGAGCAAAAAAATGCTTATTAATATTGGGCAGTAAATCCCAAGCGGGCAGCGGTAAAGAATCCATATCTACGATAGAACGTAAAGGGTTCGTTACCGAAATATTCCCTGCATCTCTATATATTATTCCGTTAACATCCGAAAGTTTTTTGCTATTTTTTTCTTCAAGAGAATCCAATAAATCAATAATTGTGTCCTCGCCTTCTCCTATAACACCGATGTCAAAGGAAGGAAATCTTTCCATTGTTTCACGGGGAACTGCAGTTATATGTGCACCTCCGAGAATTGTAACAATATCTGGCCTTATACTTTTCAGTTTACTTGCAAAATCAAAAGCACCATAGATGTCTATACTACATGCAGTAATGCCTACATACTTGGGAGACTTTTTTGCTATCTCCGAAGCAAGATCATTGTTGTTTAACTTCAAGGGAAGTGCATCAATAATTTCTACATTGTACTTATGCTGTCTTGCAACGGCAGCAAGCCAGCATAACCCGTTTGATATTTCAACATAACCGAATTTCGACAGATATCCAAACTCCTCATCTAGCGAATGATAAATTCTCGTAAAAATTATATCTACCACACTAACCCTCCTGCCGTTGACTTTTGTTAACTTTAATATATTTTGTCATTTCACATACCATACGGAATGGGTCAAAAATGTTTATGCTGGATTTCCCGGAAGTTCGGTCTGTATATTCAATAGGCATCTCGATCGGAAGAATACCCTTCTTTCTCAACTCCAGTAATATCTCTGCATCAATAAACCAGCCATTCGAAACTAAATGCAAATTTTGAATATGCTCGCGCTTAAAAATTTTAAAAGAGAAATTGACATCTCTAACGGTTAAACCAAATATAATCCTTAACATTAAATTGTAACCAACATGGAAGATTTGCCGAAGAAATGCTCCTCTTTTCCCCATGTTGCAATAAGACCATTTGAACCCCCATTCTTTTTTACCCACCCTGTACCCTATTACACAATCATTCTCCAAGAGTATTGGAATAGCCTTTTTGAAATAAATCATGTCAAAAGGGCTATCTGCTTCTAAATGAAAAACCAAATCTTTTTGGCATTTCGAATAACCTAACCTCAGTGCCGATCCCATTCCTTCTTTTCTCTCCTGATGGAATGCCAAGGTATTTTTTTTATTTCTTGTTATTTCGCTGACCTTCTTCCATGTACCATCTGTACTGCCACTTTCTATTATTATTATTTCCCAGTCCAGTGCCAGTTGTTCAAATACATTCTCAGCCTCGCATACAACTCTTTCAATATTATCCTCCTCGTTATATACAGGTATAATACATGATATTGATACAGTTTTTTTTGCCTTCATTTCTTTTTAGCCACAACAACTATGGATGGCCCAATTGGAAAATTTACATATTTTAGTAAAAAAGCTTCCGCATAAAGGTATGTTTTTAAAATATTATTGATAAAGTTGGGTAACTTTATTAATTTTGAGTATTTTTTTTTGGTAAAGGGATGATTTTCTAATTTTACGATCAAATAGTATAATGGCAACATCAATACATTCCAATATGAAGATTTCAGAATTTCAAGATTACATTTTTTACATTTATTAACTAATTGGCTTCGAGTGTACCTTCTTATTCCACCTACAGCTAAATTATGCTTCGATTGTAAATAATTGTAAGCTGCTTCATCGATAATAACAACTCCTCCTTTTTTTAGAACTCTATACAATTCTCTAATGGCTGCTTCGTCACTTTCAACACCTTTATGATATAAAACTCCCATGATGATGATTAAATCAAATGTCTCGCTTTTTAAAGGAAGTCTACAAACATCGCCACAAAATAAGTTTTTATGCCCTCTTCTCTTTGTAAAATCAAGCGCAATTTTTGAGGGGTCAATACCTACTGGAATAGCATACTCTTGAAGATCGTTTAAAATTATACCCGTCCCGCATCCAACATCTAAAGCTATGGACTGCCTTGTGCCCTTGAAGAATTTTCTTATAAGATTCCGAAGAATCCTCCTTCTGCCAAGAAACCACCAGTAAAACTGTTCAAAGAAAAAATTGTCCTCTAGGCTTTTCCTATCCATTTTTTATGGGGTGCTAACCAAAAGGTATAGCATGATATCAATACGCATTAGGGGGATATATAACAAGCGTGAAAGGTATGAGGGAGAGCGACTTGCCAGTTTACGAACAAGTTTCTTTGTTATCTTCCAATGTTATTTCTGATATTTCCTCACAAATTCATTAATGGTCGTTATTATTTTTTCAAGCTTTTGAGTGGTTAATTCTGGATACATCGGTAAGGCAATTATTTGACTGCACAATTTTTCTGCCGTGGGGAAATCTCCTTTATTGTATCCAAGAAACTTATTTGCTTCCTGCAGATGCAATGGAATCATGTAATAGACGTTGGTCTGTATTTTTTTTCTTTCAAGATAATTTATTAGTTTGTTCCTGTCACCGTTTACTCGAGCGGTAAACAAATGATAATTACAGAAAACATTATCCGGAATATATTGAAAAGTAAAATATTGATTATCTAACTCTGTTCTGTATTTATCTGCTATTTTGTTGCGCAATTCATTCATTTCATCTAAATATTTAAGTTTTACACTCAGGACAGCTGATTGTAATTCGTCTAATCTTGAGTTTATACCGTTTATAACAATATGGTCTTTATCTGTCATTCCATACATTCTTAAGAGTTTGATTTCCCTTGCAATTTCCTGATTATTTGTTACTACCGTTCCGCCATCACCATACCCACCCAGATTCTTGGTGGGATAAAAGCTGAAAACTCCTATGTCACCCATATTCCCCGTATGTTTACCATTAATTTTACTCCCATGAGACTGGGCGGCATCCTCGATTATCGATATATTTTCAGGAATTAATGACCTCAATCTTTTAACGTCAACAACATTCCCAAAAATATGTACCGGAATAATAGCCTTAGTTTTAGATGTGATAAAATCAGTCACTCGTTCTATGTTGATCAAAAATGTCTTTTCATCAATATCCACAAAAACTGGCTTTGCCCCAGTTGCTATAATTGCAGAAACAGTAGGAATGGCCGTAAACGGCGTCGTTATAACTTCGTCACCTTGTCCTATCTCCAACGCCTTCAACGACAGTATTAAACCATCAGTTGCATTTCCTACACCTACGGAGTATTTAGAACCAATATACTCTGCAAAATCTTTTTCAAAAGCAGATAGTTCTTCAGCTAATATATATTGGCCTGTTTTAAGTACTTTTTTAATAGCTGCATCTATTTCCTTCTTATACTTTTTATATTGAACTCTTAAATCACATCTCCAAATTATTGTGTCTTTTCCCATAAACTTACTCTTCGAAATATCTTATTGTATTGGCCAACGCCCTGTTTAAATCACTTAATTCCAATTTTCCTATCTTAGCGCTTATTTTTTTGTCTGAAAATTTTGCATCACCCACATCAATTTGTTTTATGGCAGCAGGAAAAGGTTTCACAACATAATTACCTCTGCCAATATTTTCAATAATGCTATCTAAAAGACTTCCTAAGGTAACTTCCAGCCCGGCAATATTGTAAACTTCGAAGTTGTTGAAATCAGGCTTGATCAGTTCAAGTATAATTTTAATTAAATCTTTTACATAGATTATGTTTTTCTTCCTTTCTTTAGTTCCATATATTTCAACAGTTTCCCCTTTTAAAATATCCCTTATCAAGGAGCCCACAAGTCCAATGTCGTCTCCATTAATTTTTTGATACTCACCAAAGCAATTTGTAATTCTTAAACTTACGCCTTTGAAACCATATTTTTCTGCATAGAACTTAAAAAAACTTTCCGTTGCAACTTTGCTTATTCCTTGTGGGTCGATAGGATTTTGTGGAGTCTCTTCTGTAATAACAGCTTCTTTACTATTTCCGTATTGTCCCCTCGACCCCAAGTATAATATTTTCTTGTTTTGGGTTCCCTTTAAGGCATTAATTAACTGTAAATGTGATAAGATGTTTAATTGAACATCCATAATTGGATATTCAATTCCATACCCATGGGAAGTAAGAGCCATCGAATCTATTATAAAATCAGAATCCTCAACTAATTCTTTCAAACAATTCAAGTTTTCAACTTTACAATTATACAGATTGATTTTCCCAATGAAATTCTGGATATTCCGAATATTGCCACCTGTATATTGAACAAATCCATCCACAACGGTAACTTTAGCACCAGAATTGACAAATTCTTCAGCAAGATTACTACCTATAAAGCCAGCACCACCTAGTAACAATATCTTCTTGCCATTATAATACTTTTGTACATCCATTTCCTATTTTTCAGGATCTTTAAAATGCTTATTATATACCAGCTCTGCCTTATGGTAATCTTCTATTCTACCTATATCAATCCAATATTCTATCAGTAAGTATCTCGCTACAGCCATCTTTTTTGAGAGCATTGTTTTCATTAAATCGTCCATGCCAAAGTATTGATTGTCAGGAATCAACTTTAGAACCGGAGGTTTGAGTATATAAATACCTGCTACTATCTCCGTCTTTATGTTTGGCTTTTCTTCCACTTTATAAATATAGTCGCCTTTAGAATACACGTTGCCAAATTCGAAAGGGGTAACTATTTCTTTAGTGACAACGGTAAAGTCCGAGTTAATACTTAGGGCAAAATTATATATTTTTGTGAAATTAGCAGTTGTTAAAATGTCTCCATTCATCACCAAAAAGGGGTGTCTCAATTCATTCTTCAACAAACTTAGTGGACCACAGGTACCTAAAGGCGTTGTTTCCTTACTGATAGTCAATCTTACCCCTAACTTTAAGCCGTCGCCAAAAAAGTTTTGTATATATTCGGACTTGTAATTGGTTGCTAAAAAGATTTCGTTGAAACTGTGCATCTTTAATCTATTTATTTGAATTTCCAAAACGGATTTTTCCCCAACTGGTAACAATGGTTTAGGAATTATTTCCGTAAAAGGTTTTAAACGAGACCCTAATCCACCTGCCAAAATAACTGCTTGCATTGGTTATTCCTTATACAACTATAGTAAACATCGTAAATAAGTGACAACACGTGTAATTTAACAACCCCCTGTGTCCCCCTTTGTTAAGGGGGATTGTTTCGGTCTAACGCCATCACGATGACACCTTTCTTTCTGCGTTTATCATAGTATTGTAATGATTTTGACTTCTTATAATATCTTTAATCATTTAAAAATAATTCCTGACTATAAAAGCAACTGGCATCAATTATTTTCGCGAAGAAAATTGCCAGTGAAAACTGTTCTTTTTAACCAACCTGCCTTCATACAAGATGCTTGCTTGGGAATTTTACCGCTAAACTCCTGTTTACAAATTTTGAATAATGCATGATACCCTTCTTTCTCATTTTTTGTGAAACTTTTTTATCTTCCGAAAATATATCACCTAAATTCTTCATTTGGCCGCAGATTGACGCAGATAAACGCTGGTTTTCAAACAGTGTAAAGAAGCATTGCAACTCGCCGATAGGGTGAGTCAAACAAAAGAAATTTATTCTGCCACTACCTCAATTTCAGGCGCTGGAATCGTTTCCGGCCTCTTCATTCGCACAACGACAAAGCTTTTCCCCTCCTTTTTTAACTTGTCTATCAGCTTTGTATTTTCTCTATACATTTCAGGGTCATTTTGAGGCAATATAACCAATTCTGCATCTTCTGGAATTTTATCCAACGTATCAGGAAACTCGAAGGCATATTTCATGAATTCATTGAGAATGTCTAAATTTCTTCTTATAATTTCGTCTTTATTCATGTACTCCCATCTCCTTTTCATAACCATAACGATACCATCTCCATAGGGTTTTAATATCATTAATGGCAAAAGTGAACGCTAAGCTATAATTTGGGAAATAGAGAGGTTGTTTATCTTTCCGGCCATTGGCGTGAATAATGTCTTTGTGAGCAAATCCGTGTCTCGTATCATACCTAACTATTCCATACCATTCATCTTTTATCATTGCCTCATATTGTACCACAAAGCTGCTAATTTCTCCTTTTTTCTTTGTAGCCGTCACCCTTAACCTATCGTTTAAATCAGAAGATAACGAATAGAGAAAAGATATGTCTTTCTTCATAAAAATCGTAGGGATTTTATGTGGAGAATATTTTCAATATTTTTATAATACAGAATCCAGATAATCAGCCAACGGCACCATGCATTCACAAGTAATTTTATCAATCAGAATGCCTGCTTGGAAATTTAACCGCCAAGCTTCTATTTACAAATTTTGAGTAATGAAGTATTCCCTTTTTTCTCATTTTCAGCAACATTTAACCATCTTCCCACAGATGCCTTAAACCCTTTTCTTCATAAAAAGCTCTGACTATGTTAAAAATCTTTTCGGCTGAATTAATCGCATTCAAAGCCGTCTGCCCGGAATAAAAACTATGCGGATAACCACTTGGAAGCCCGTTAGGATACCTTGATGGGACATAATGCAGATCAAGCTCTCTCGCATATTCCAGAATCTCTCTCATCGCATCCAAATGCTTCTGTCCATGTACTGCCATCTCAAATATAGAGTGCGTCAAAAGGGTTTCCCTGCTTGCCCCTGTAAAATAGAGAAAAGATTTCAAAACTTTCTCAGACGCCTGTTGGGATAAAAAACAAGCTGTTTCAAAAAATTCTCCTTCTTTATTCCATTTTGCAGCCTTAAGATCATAGAGCGCTTGAAGATACCATCTTTTTGCCTCTTCCTCTCTTTTTTTCATATATAATAACCCCTTCATCCTGAACCATTTCTGCAAATGCGTTTCCTTCTTTCAGCATTTTTTTAAATTCCTGCGGCGTATAGATTAATATATCGATCCCTCTGTTTATCCCTGCTATGTATGGCACAACCTCCTTAAGTCTTTCAAAAAAGCTATTATTTGTTTCCTTAATCAGGACGATGTCTATATCGCTAGTATCGTCCTGCTCATCCCTTACCCATGAACCAAAGAGGTATATCCTTTCCGGATTATATGGTCCAAGGGAATCTATAAGGTTTTTTATGATTTTATTAAATCTCATTCTAAAAATGCCTGCTTGGAAATTTAACCGCCAAGCTTCTATTTACAAATTTTGAGTAATGAAGTATTCCCTTTTTTCTCATTTCAGTTGAAATCTCTTCATCAGCAGATGGAAAATCAAACCTATACCATTCATTTTCATTCATTAATTCAATCATCTCAACCAACTTCCTGTAATGCGACGACGCCCCATTGTCCAGGAACATATTTATATACCAGTTAAACGCCGTCTGCATCTTTTTTAAAAAAAGCTGGTGTTCTTTGGGAAATTTCAAACAAGTAAACGTATCATAATCATCCAGTTCTCTTTTCTTATCGTAATTAATCAACAGAACTCTGTCAGGTTGGCTGGATTTTTCATAACGATATTTATATAGCCTATCTCAATC
>MHXP01000119.1 GCA_001824485.1 Planctomycetes bacterium GWA2_39_15
GATCCCTACCCCTTAAGCGATGGGATTGAGAAGCAACTCAGTCCGGCATTCCTCGGTGAACCTATTTACAATGCCTTTAAGACTTTAAAGGGTAAGTTCCCTGTGGTAGGACCTATCCTTGGTGTTTACGGTATGTTCTTGCAGCAGCAGGACAATCCATCGAACATCGAGAATATGTATAACAGATTGTGGTTCTGGTACAAACTGCAAGGTTATAAAGGAACTGCGCATGCACAGCCAGACGTCTCATGGTGGTGGGGTCAGGCTCCTATGATGATGGAATTTACCAAAATCCAGTCTGAAGCAGTCAGGTTACGCAGAGAAGGACGTATCGAGAAAGTCTCTCTATCAAAATAGTGGATTTAAAGCTTTTATAAAAATTTAAGCTGAATTCATAACAAAAAAGCCCATGATGATTAACTATCATGGGCTTTTTATTTTCATAAAATACGTCGCAATAAAATTTGCGGATTTGGAATAATGTAAATTCTGAGTCGTTTATATATGGTCAATACGCCCTTGAAATTCCTGGCGAATCTCATGCAAAATTCTCTTGCCGCCGTTTTCTAACAGCCGCTGGGCGAGCTCCTCTCCTATCTTCACTGCTTGTTTTACAGGGCCACTATGTTTATCTCTTATAGCATGGTCGCCGTCCAATGTACATATAATCGCCTCAAGGCATATTTCCTTTCCTTGCGTCTGTGCATATGCCCCAATGGGTGTCTGACATCCACCTTGAAGTTTTGCCAATAGAGACCGTTCTGCCTCGACGGCAACCCTTGTTTGTGAATCATTAATACCTGAAACAATTTTTTCGATTCGAGCATCATCTTTGCGTATTTCGATACAAAGCGAACCTTGACCAACTGCGGGCAACATAATATCAAAAGGTATTATTTGGCTGATTTGGCCTGTATAATTCATTCTGAGTAATCCAGCATGAGCAACGACAATGGCATCCATATCATCTGTCTCAAGTTTTTTTAATCGAGTATCCAGATTGCCGCGCAGATCTAATATTTTGAAATCTGACCTAAAGGCAAGCAATTGTGCCTTTCTGCGAAGGCTGCTCGTGCCAATACGCGCATTATCGGGGAGTTTTTCCAGGGAGGCATTGTTGCTACTAATAAGAACATCGTGGGGGTCCTCCCTTTTGGGTGTGGCACCAATGATCAACCCTTCATGTATCTCCGTCGGCACATCTTTGGCGCTGTGAACGGCAATATCAATCTTTCCCTTGATTAAAGCCACCTCAAGCTCTTTTGTAAACAGACCGACTCCCCCCAAACGTGACAAGGGCGCATCTGTAATCTTATCGCCTTTTGTAGATATTTTTTCGATCTGAAATTCAACCTTTGGGTTTAATCGTTTGAGTTCTGATATAACCCAATTTGTCTGGATTAAAGCAAGTTTACTGCCTCTGGAACCTATGATAACTTTTTTTTCCTTAGTCAACGATCATCTTCTCCATTATCTTATTAAGCACTTAAATAAATTTGAATCTTTTAACAAATAATATTGTTATTTTGCAAACAGATAATATCATAATATGCTATGTGTGTCAAACTAGTTTGTCAGCTAAGAAATTAGTTATCCGGAAAAATCTTATTGATAAAATTCAAATTTCTGAAAAGATTATACAAACACAGAATTATCATGTAAGATATTTTGTCCGGTCACAGGATAAATTTTATGATGAAATTTTCTATATTATTAATAATATTCATTATATCTTTTTCTACAGTCTATGGCCAAACACAAGGAAACGTAGAAATATTTCAATATAAAGCGCCTCAATTTCTATATGAAGAAAAATGTTCAAAATGCCATACACTTGAGCGAGTATTTGCAGAGCATAAGACTGAGAATGAATGGCGGATTTGTATCGCAAAGATGATACAAAAAAATCCCTTGTGGATTACGGAAATGGAAGAAGTTCAGATAACTGACGAGATATTAGGCAGAAGAAATGATATTGTAATTCCTTACCCTCAAAAGAAAAAATATGCCGATACTCAATTACTCTTCATTGACAGGTGTACAAAATGCCATACTGCAAGCAGGATACTTAAAGAAAACAAAACAGAAGAAGAGTGGAAAGAGACTGTATTAAGAATGCGCGATAATGCACCTGAGTTGTTTTACGAAGAAGACATCGCCGTCCTGACTGAGTATCTTACCGAAAGAGGGAAATTGATGCGTGATGATATAGCATCTCAAATAATGGTAGAAAAGTGTCTTGTATGCCACGAAGCGGGTAGGATACTTTTAGAACGAAAATCCAGAAATGATTGGGAAAAGTGCGTTACAGATATGCGTGTGCTGGCAAAACAAAAATTTAAGAAGGATTGGTTTACAAGTGATGAATTTAGGCTCATAATTGACTTGCTTGTGAAAACTCAGGGTCTTAAAGATGGCTGATGCGTCTTACCCCGAAAACACAGACAAGTAATCAAGTAAAACATACGAGATCCGAATTTAATGTTCAGTAATTTCAATTAACAGCTAGACTACGAACAGGTACGGACAATTAAAATTTTGGGTTTTGAGTTTATAGTTCAGAGGCACTTGTTAGTAGTTGTCGAAACCTAAAAACACAAAAACCCAGCAAACGCAACAAACTCAAAACTTAATAATCTGCGATATCAGGGGTTATAGTCTCTCAATCTTGATTTACCATTTTTAAGTCTTTGATGTTTAAGAATTCTCTGTATTTTTCTGCTGCTAGGTTTTGGTAGTTCACAAATTTAACATGGGAGAGTAGGTTATGAAAACAGGTTTCTTTATGAAGGGTTTATTAGTTATTGCTTTCATATTGCTCTTATTTCCCTTCAAAACATTTGGAGAAACTTCTCCATTTAAAGTAAACACGACTCTCTTGAAGGATCACGTTTCTGCCGGTGATCTTATACCAGTTACCGTTTCCATCTCAATCGCCCCGAGCCACCATATTTACAAGGATCAAATCAAGATAGAAAGCGGAGATCCTGTCCAATTCACAATAGCATCTGTAGAGCTTCCTGCTGGAAAAATTAAGTATGATCCACTTCTTGAAAAAGAAATGGAACTTTACGAAGGACAGGCAGAGGTAAAATCGTTTATTCATGTATCAAAGAACATACTTGCTGGTCAGTACAATATAAAGCTGAAAGTTTTTTATCAGGGATGTTCTGATAAGGTCTGCTTTACCCCGAAAACTGAAGAAGTAGTACTACCAATCCATGTAGAGTCAACCAATTGGAATGTGCCTGTATCACACACAGAAGAAAAACCGCCTCACTCTACTACTTCAAAATCTGATGAGAAAGTAGAGGCTAAAGGTTTTCAAAAGACTATCGAAAGCCGCGGAATTTTTGTATCCCTAATCCTTGTATTCCTGGCAGGTGTTGGCCTTAGTTTCACCCCATGCATTTACCCTATGATACCTATCACTATAGCCGTTATCGGCGGGCAGGCTGCAGGAAACCAACCAACTTCACGTAAGCCACTGACGGCATTTTTTCTCTCACTGATTTACGTCCTGGGCATAGCAATTGTTTATGCAGCTATGGGCGTAACTGCCGCTTCTACCGGGTCGTTGTTCGGCACTGCATTACAAAGCCCATGGGTTATAGGTTTCGTAGTAGCAGTTTTTATAGGACTTGCACTGAGTATGTTTGGGGTATATTACCTGCGTGTACCATCTTTTATTTCGGAGCGTTTAGGAACAAAGACAGGAAAAGGTCTTATTGGAGTCTTTGTTATGGGATTGGTTTCGGGAATAGTGGCATCTCCATGTATTGGACCTGCTCTAGCTAGTTTGTTAGTCTATATTGCCAGCACTGGCAATAAATTCCTTGGATTCTGGATGCTCTTTATCTTCGCATGGGGATTGGGCGCACTTCTAATTGTATTAGGCACCTTTTCAGGAGCCATAAAGGCACTCCCAAAATCGGGAGTTTGGATGGAGACAGTGGAAAGGATATTTGGACTCCTTTTAATCGGAGCTGCACTTTACTATTTAAGGCTCATTATTTCAGAGAATGCCTTTATCCTTATCCTGGGGCTATTTTTGATTGTTACCTCTGTATTTTCAGGAGGTTTTGACCGACTGACACATGAAAGCACTAATTTCCAACGTGCCAAAAAGGCTTTTGGCCTCATAGCACTTATCTTTGGCGCATATTTCCTTGCAGGACACTTGATAATCAAGGGACTTATTTTACCCCCCCTCCAAACAGCGACTCACAACCAATCAATTACAACCAGGGAAAATATAGATTGGTTGCTCAGTGAGGAGGATGGTTTAAAACAGGCTAAAATCGAGGGTAAAGCGGCAATGATTGATTTTTGGGCATCATGGTGTGCGGCATGTATGGAGTTTGAAAAAATTACTTATGCCAACCCAGAAGTTATCAGCGAATTAAATAAATTTGTAAATATCAAAATTGATTGTACCAATACAAATGACCCAAAGATCAAACAGTTATGGGACAAGTATGGGATTGTTGGTCTGCCAACTATAGTGTTCATTAACAAGGATGGAACTATAGCAAGCGATAAAACTATTACCGGATTTGTTAATGCTGAGAAATTTCTACATATCCTTAAAGGCATGGAATAATGTTTAATCCACCGCTAACAGTCTGCTTCACATTAAATTTGTTAAAACAAAATTTCTATTGAAAAACACCTTTACATTGTGTAGGCTTGCGTGAGATAACACTGAGCTAATGACGTAGTATTTTAAATGCAGAGGCAGACACTTATTCCCACTTCCCCTTGTTAATGAAGGAACAAAGAGGATTATTAATGCCACCCTTTAACCATCAATTAAAATATCTGAATATAAACTTACAAAACCTTTTCCTGAAATAGTCGCAAATAGAAAGGAGTAATGCTTATGAAGATTGTCAACAAATATGTGCCTTGTTTTTTATTAATTGTCGCTGTAAACAGCCTAGTCATAGTTAATCTATATGCCTGGTCTGGTGGCCCACCAGCTTACAGAACGGGCGCGCCTGGTGATGATGGCACTTGCAATTCACAAAACTGCCATAATTCGTTCAGCCTTAATTCAGGAAATGCTGATTTCGCAATTACAGGACCTGCCACTTATTCATCCGGTGAGACTATTAAGTTGAAAGTTTCATTTAAAAACGATAGCGGGACGTTGCATGGGTTTGAAATGACAGCGCTTGATGCAAACAATAATAGGGTTGGAAAGTTTAAAAGCGTAGGGAATACCACCCAGGTTATTCCTGTAGGAGGTTCACAAGGACTTAAAGAGGAGGATGCAGGCAAATATATAGAGCACACTGCCGCAGGCAACAAAAAGAAAAGCTGGAAGATTAGGTGGACTGCCTCTAACAATACTAGTGGTAAAATAACCTTTTACGCCGCTGGAAATGATGCAAACGGCAACGGCAATCCTACGGGTGACCATATTTACACAACCACATTGGGAATTAATAAAGCTGCTGCAACGGCAACGCCAACAGCAACGGCAACGCCAAGACCATATTGACACTACCACATTGGGAATTAATGCTGCATCAATTACAACTAAGTAATTAGTTGTAGCATCTTATAGATTAAACTATTTAAATTTCTGCAGAAATTTGAGATTCAGGATTTGCCATTTGGTATTTAAAATTTTAGGTAAGAAGGCTGAGTTATTACCATTTATGCAGGGCAATCTTAAAAGATTAATAATTCCTTTCATATTTATCATATTGTCTTCTTCCACTCTTTTTGCACAATCGGAAAATACCAGCAATACGATAACAGGTTTAACGGAATCAAGCAGCTTTACCTATAACAATTTTGTTTCTGGTAATTTCAGGACTCAATATGAAGGCCGTTGGGCGGAAGATGAAGACGACTACGATATGTATGAATATCTGCGTTTTAAGACAAAAAACTTTTTTGATAACAAAGTATCCATCGCCGGTTCTGGAAGATTATCAGAAGACCTTGATGGACACGAGCCAAAAGACGGGGCTTTTAGAGATATCCTTGACACTTATGACAGCAGTGTCAACGGACGTCTTTATTATTTGTACGCGGACATCAAGAATCCTGTCATTGACAAGTCCAGCCTCCGCGTCGGACGGCAATATCAGTATTCCGTTGAAACCATTCTTTTTGACGGAGCAAAGTATGAACAGCAACTGGGACCCATTGATACTTATGCCTTTGGCGGTATGAGGACTTCGCAATATAGTGAAACTTATTTTGATACCGTAGCAGGAAGCGGGATAGCTATACGTCCATTTATGGATACCCGCACAAATCTGGATTATGTTCGCATTATAGATGATAATTATATAGATGAAGAGGTAGGCTTTAACCTGTGGCAAAGAATTTATGATGATTTAAATTTTTACGGAAGATACACCATCCTAAACACCCTGCCCAAAGATTTTCTTGTTAAATTGTCCTGGGATAAAATTGACTGGGATGCCAGCGTACAGTTGTCTTATTTCAGATTCCTTAATTCAATAGCAGAGCAGAGCAATAATATCTCGCCATTTTATCAAATCCTCGGCACTTTTGAGCCTTTTGATCTTATCAGCCTGACAGGTTACAAGGGTTTTGGTGAAAAGTTTGGAATATCAAGCGGTATGGATTACAGGAATGTGCTTGATAAAGGCAACGAAAACACCTTTAACACTGATTATAACAGGGCTTATTTTTCATTCCTGGTAAATAACGTCCTTTTAAAGGAATCTAAAGCCTCATTCACAGTGGAATACTGGAATGCCGATGGGATGGACCAAAGCACAGATATAGGCGTTGATTATGATAAAAAAATTGGCAAATTTGATATCGGACTCGGTACAAACTACTCACTGTATAAATATAATTTTGATGGTAGTAATGGTCTGGAATCTGTTTTAGATAGCGAATATACTAGAGACATCGAACAAAAGATCAATGTCCGTACATATTATCTGAGGATTAAATATTTATTAACAAAACAGTCAGATGTAAGCATGCGATGGTCAACCGAGATAAGCGATACAGACCCGGAGACCTATAATCAATTATTACTTTCTTACAGTACGAATTTTTGATATGAAAAAACTCTACTATCTAATTTCCTTCATAACTCTTGCCTTCGCTACAATATTGGGCGGTTGCAAAGAGTCGGAAATTCATTACAGCCACGCCAAACATATTGAAAGAGGTTTAAAGGATTGCAATCTCTGTCATGTATATAAAGAGGATTTTGAACCTAAATGGCCTAAGATGGCAAAATGTCTTGTCTGCCACATGAAAAATTATGATACCAGTAATCTCAATTCATGCTTATTATGCCACACAAAACCAGGAACGGAAATAAAAGTTAAACACAATATTCCTAAAAAATATAGAGATTTAAAATTTACGCATAAAACACATCTTGAAAAGAATATAGACTGTAATCAATGCCACAAGAACATTGAAAAGAGTAATGCCATTACCTTAGACCTCATTCCCGATATGCTCGGTAACTGCATCCCATGCCATAAAGAAAGAGGCGAGGAAGGAATTGCATGCAATCTTTGCCACAAGCATATTAAAAAGAATCGCATGCCTTTATATCACGAAGATCGCTGGGTCAAACACGATGATGCGCGATGGATTCAAAAGCATGGGAATGAATTCTTTTACAATCAGGACTATTGCAGGCGATGCCACAACGACTTGAACTGGTGCGTTAATTGTCACCAGGAGCAAAAACCAAGGAATCACAATAACGCATGGCGCAGGAAGACACACGGGTTTGCCGCATCGTGGGAACGGAAGAAATGCAGCGTATGCCATCAAGAAGATTATTGCGTACGATGCCATACAAGCACAACGCCTTTAAGCCATAATGTATCATGGGGCGGTGAAGGTACGAGAAACCGCCACTGTTTGAATTGTCACATTCCTGTATCAACTGTTTCGTGTACAGTATGTCACCCCAATCCTATGCATCCCTCGGCTGACGATTCGCCGCATCCGCCATTTGTTGGAAATTGTGTCCAATCCGGCTGCCATCCGTTAGGCGGAGCCGGAGAACCGCCGCATCCCAAACCCATTGGTATTAGTTGTACGGCTTGTCACAATAAATAAATTTGAGGTAACAATTTAGCCTTTTGAAAATATTTTAGTACTTTTGCATAAAATGGACATACACCCCCAACCCCTCTTGATAGAGGGGAAAGGAGCATGTCTACCATAGATTGGGGTAACTATACATAACGACATAATATATTGCGCATAATACAGATTTATGGTATTATGCGTGTATGAAAAGAATTGAG
>MHXP01000120.1 GCA_001824485.1 Planctomycetes bacterium GWA2_39_15
ATTATCCTTTTCGAGCAGCTTCTTCATCCCGTAACGGGCAGCTTTTTCATCATCTACGATTAGTATGGATGGTTTAGGCATGGTTTTAAATTAAGACACAGAATTTTACAGACAACTATTTTCGTAACAGTTTAGTTTTTTGAAAACATCCATAGTTGAAAATGCCTTTATGACGCTAGGTAGTGGCAAGTCATAAATTGCCACTACATTTAATAATTTGCGTTCCTCTATGTCCAATAAAAAAATGATTATCGGGTTTACCATTAATCGATTTTTACTGGTAAATAAGACGAGGGTTAAATCTGATTCGATGCGGACAAAATAGCTTTCATAGTCAGCCAGCACCCCGGCTGCCGCTACGGACTTTTCTTGTACTCATACGAAAATATTATACCTAAAACCAGACAAGGGGCAATAAGAAATTTCGTAACAGTTCACCCACTCCCTCCCCTCACCCATCGAGGGGGAGGGATTTATAAATTTGTCTCACCTGTGGCTGGGAAAAGGCCATGCAAACCTATTCCCCGCTCATGGTGGGAGGGGTCAGGGGAGGGGTGAACTGTTACGAAATTTCTGAATACAAACCCAGACGCATCCCATCAAAACAATGGCATTCGTCCCGTTAAATATTGAATGGTTGTTTTTATTGTAATGCTCATGCTAAACACCCATATCTAACGGGGTGAAGATCATCAGCTTTATCACTGACCAACAGGTAATACGTCAAATCCTGAAACACTTCGGTCTTTGGACACTGACGTCTTCCAGAGACCCTCCCGGCACAAAATCCTCTCCTAAAGACCCTGAACTGGTTTACGAATTCTTCGATGATGGTTGGTCAGGTTATGATGAATCCTGTATGTCGCCAAATTAAACCTTTTCTTGTACTCCGCTACAGGCCCTTGACAAACAGAATATTTGTCAAGGGCAGGACGTAGGGACGGTCTTGCCATTTTTTGTCAATTTTTGTCAATTCCTTGTGGAAAATTGGGTAATGTGCTGCACATTACCCATCCTCTTATAGTTCACCTATAATTTCACACCATTCTTTCCCATTTCACATTCCTTTGATTTTTAACTTTGATGAAATAATTTAAAAAAGCTTGCAATCTTCTTCGTTTTTGGTATATTGGCTTTCCGATGGGAAAAAACAATTTCCTATCATCTCATCCATCTGATGAAAAGAAGGAAGGAGAGTAGAAATAGGTATGGTCCCCGGAAATCACAGAATAAAAGGAGGGTTGTATGATGAAAAAAAACTCAAAAAAGGTTAAGCCATTCTCAAAGTCTGAATTATCGTCCTTTGCTAAAAAACTAGAAAAGTGGGGTGAGTCTCTACCAGTCAAGGAGCAGCCTTTACTACAATTGATTCTCGGTCGTGCGAGATCCATTGAACCGGAAGATGTGAAGATTCTACAGCTTAAGGATAATCTTAAAGAAGCTGTCCTGTCGGTTTTTAAAAAATTTGCGACGGACGGAGGCATTTGGGTAAAAATAGGGCCAATATCCTGGCTTAAAAGGACACCTCAGCGACAGGGAGAAGACATCGAGATTACGCATCGGATATCCACAAAAAAACGTTAGCCTAATCGCTGACATTTTAACCTGCGAGGCGTTTTCATTTAAAAATCTATCAAGTGGAATCTGTTTATCTTTAGTAGCTTCCTCGAAGAGGCCCATTGAAAAAAACCATTGATCGAGATATCAATACATATGCGGAAACGGTTGAAAGCTTTGCCCAACACCTTGAAGCTTACATGGCTACCTTGACCGAACGAGAGCAGGCCATATTCGCTTGCCTTATAGAATCGGCCATGCATCCTTTGGAAAGGATGCGTTTGCGCAGTTCTACTGACTTTCTCAGTGCTAGCGAGCAGACTGTCCTTAAAGAACTGCTGGAGAAGAACAAGCACCAGGAGTAGGGATGTCAAGATCTGTAGGTATAATCGTTAAAGCGACCCGCCTTTGTAATCTGCGATGTTCTTATTGTAAGGACCGGAGAACAGGTCCGAATCAGACGATGAGTTTCCATGTGATGGCTCGTATGATCGCCGCAGCGCTTCAGGACACCGAGCACGATTCTGTCGAGTTCATCTGGCACGGCGGTGAGGCAACTGTGCTGCCAATGTCGTTTTACGAAAAAGCGCTATATGTAGAGTCATGTTTCCGCCTGTCCAGGCAGCTTGTTATCAATTCCTTTCAAACAAACGGGACATATATTGACCGGAAGTGGGCTCAGTTTCTTAACTCCAATCAATTTAATGTTAGTATAAGCCTGGATGGGCCACCAGAGGTACATGACAGATACCGACGCGACGCTTCCGGCCGAGGGTCTTTTCGGGACGTCAAGAGGGCAATGGAGATCTTCAGGGAATACGGAGTGCCGTTTGGTGTATTGATGGTGATAAATGAGGGTACACTGGATACTGGCCCTGACAGGATATTTGATTTTCTCAAGGAGCAGGGTATTACCGACCTCGGGCTCATTGCAGTAAAGCCTGTCAATCGGCCTGATGCCCCTGCCGATACACATACGGCACATTATGTCTGTCCTTCAAAGATGACATCTTTTCTTGCCAGACTATACGACCGCTGGGAGGAGGAGAGGGACTCTGGTATAAATATCCGTGAATTGAGCGCCATTGTGAAACGTCTCCGGGGGAATCGCGCAGAAGTCTGCACGCTTTCAGGTAACTGTTTCGGCAATTATTATCTTGTTGAACCGAACGGAGACGTTGCGCATTGCGATGTCTTTTTAGGCGACACTCGCTATACATTGGGCAATATTATGGAGCAGGACTTCAGCATCTTCCGTCAAAATCCAAAACTGACAACGTTACGTGAGGAAAACAACCGCGAGTTAGCAGCGATGAGGGAATGTCCCGAATTTGATGTATGTAACGGGTGGTGCCCACACGAGCGATACATTTCCTTTCGCCACAACCGCGGACATAAGCCGACATGCTGCGGTTTGTCTGATCTGATCAGACACATTCGTACTAGGCTGAACCGTGCAGGGTCTCATGATGCCAGCTATTCTTGATGAGCAGCGCCCACATATTTTTAAATTGCGGTATGCCTGATCTCCATGTACGCTATGAGAATCTTAAGTCATCAGTGAGATCCATAAAATCGCACTCAAGGGAAAGTTTTCTTTTGAAGAGGTTTTCAAAAAGTCGGACGGGTTTATTCAAATGTCTACATTTAAGATCATTATTGGGCCGTCCACTGAACTTCATTCTGGCGTGCATGGCTCGCTGATAGAAAATCCACCTCCTGGAATAGAATATCTCCAGAGACCTTATCAATACCATTATCTTTTTCGAGATGTCTCCCCATTCCCTTTAAATCCTTTCGATGAATTAAGCGTCTGTGAGTCAGTAAGATATGAGATGCCGCATTTAACCGACTGCATTGTACATTCATCCCGCATTCCTGTTTACAATTTGGTACCCTGGGTGGTCGATATGGATTGTCTTCTAGGCACTCTTCAATACGGGCAATTCTTTGGTATCGGCTCCAAAGAGAGGATACGGGCAGGGGATATAGACCGGGAGTCCGCAATATTGAGACAAAAAATCATGTTGTCGCTTTATCTGAGCGATAGATGCAAGGGCATCTTTTTCCGAACAGATTACAGCAGGCACCTGGCAATCCAGTATATTAGGAGAGCAGGATTGATTGATGATCGCGGTTTAGACCTGCTTCAAAAGAAAATGGAAGTAATTTACCCTACTTTGCCTGCGAAAAGCATCTCTACCACAGACGAACGGTTTATAACCGTGGTTTACATGGGGCGTACCTTCAAAGATAAGGGCGGGGATATTGCACTAGAAACCTTTGCCGAGCTAAAACAAAGATTTCGCCAATCGATCGAGCTTATCTTCATCAGTGATATTCATCCAAAACTAGCAACACGGCACCCAGGAATCACAATATTACCGGCCGTCGAACGTGAGAAGTACCTTGGTATCCTTGAGCGTAGTCAGATTTTTTTCTCACCAACAACTTTTGAAAGCTATGGAATGGCATTGGTTGAGGCAGCTTGCTATGGAATGGCAATTATTACAACAAATGGATATGGAATGGAGCATATAGAAGAACTTTTTGAAAAGGACTGCAATGCGTTTATGGTCCCCAATGAATGGCCAAAAGAAAGGAAGGTGAAGGAATTTGTAAGATTAATCAGCCTGTTAATCGACAACCGTGAAAAGTTGCGGGTGATGCGCGAGAATAACTGTAGGTTAGTTAAGCAAGGAAGATTGTCGTTAGGTATCAGAGACAAGAAGCTGTTGAATTTCTATGAAAAAATAAAAAAAGCCGTAAAAGACGGAGGAGCCTGTTATGAAGACGATCTTATCGAAGAGTTCAAGAATAAACATCGCTTATCAAGTAAAACTTTTTCTGAGCAGTATTGCTGGCTGGAGATTGCATTGAGGACTCGCGGCAGACAATTGCGGGTCAGGCTTTGAAAAAATATCCGCTATTAAAAATTGACCTTTTCCAAGAAAACGAATCCATAATTAAAACAGCATTTCGAAGTCATTGCCGAACGAGATGCAGCGTAACTGCACTGGTTCTCACATACACCATTTTTCACATGCACCTGACATCAAGCCGCTATCACAACAAACTCCATAGGTATAAATAAATTTTCCGACATTAAAATCCCCGTCTGCACGCGCATAAGTTTAAATCCATTCCGTCTGTTCGAGCCTACCAGCTAATTCCAAGAAAAAAACCAGAGTATTATATATTGCTTCAATTCATAGATTCATCGGAGGCTCTACTTTCAAGTGGCTTTAATTTCATAATAAAAGGAACTGAAGGAACTGAGGGAACTGAGAACTGAGGGGTCACCTCTGGACAGGTTGTCCGAGAATGCGGCGTCTCTGTTTTCATCATTTAGCCAGAAAAAGAGGGTAAATCGGTTGCGATGGTAAAATTGAATGATATAATAAAGCGAAATGATATCTTCAAAACAAAACCACACCAAGCAGTTAAATCTTTTCTTTGAGCCGACCGTTTTACCGAACAAACCATCCATCGCAATAATTACCTTACCAGAGAATACACAACAGAGGAGGTTAAATCACATGGCTAAATTTAAGCCGTTTCATGAATTCCAAAAACCCCTGATAGGATTTACTCCAGAATCGTTTTTAGACTATGTGGAAACGGTACTACCCAAAGACCATCTTTGCAGATTAGTGAAAGAAGTTGTATTTTCATTAGAAACAGAACCCATAGAAACCAAGTATTCCTTTTTAGGTCAACATACGTATCATCCGAAGTTACTGTTAAGTTTATTGTTTTATGGATATGCAACAGGAGTTCGCAGCAGTAGGAAATTAGCCGAGAGGTGTATAAGTGATCATACGTACATTTATTTAATGCAAAGTTACACTCCGGATCATCGGACGATTAGCGATTTCCGCAAGAATAATCTGAAAGAGATCGAGAAGTATTTTGTGGATATTGTCAGAATATTTAGCAAATTAGGATATAGCCATGTAGGTAAGATATACATAGATGGTACAAAGCTCAAAGGTAATGCCTCGGCGAAGCGGACGAAAGATAGGGCTGGATTTGAGAAATGGTTATCTGAGATAGAAGAGGAAATAGGCAAATTATTAAAGAAATGCGAAATCATAGACAATCAAGAAGATGAGAGCTGTAAAATAGAACCTGAAGAAGAGGTATTAAAGAAGAAGTTATCAGACCGCAAATATTTGAAGAGGCAGATAGAAGAAGCGTTAAAGATCATGAAGGAAGAGGAGAAGGAGAAGATAAATCTTACAGACAGAGACGCCAATCACATGAAGACAGGGGGGAGTAAAGATATTCGACCTGGTTACAATTGTCA
>MHXP01000121.1 GCA_001824485.1 Planctomycetes bacterium GWA2_39_15
TCTGGCGGCAATTGGGACAGCAGAGATTATCCATGCTGCCAACAGAGGCGAGAATATTACCTTTATTTTCGTCAATAATGCCGTTTATGGTATGACAAGTGGTCAGATGGCGCCGACGACCCTGCTCAGACAGAAAACCGTTACCACGCCATCAGGGCGAGATCCAATAAACTCTGGATACCCCATCCGTGTTTGTGAACTGTTAGCCGTTCTGGATGGCAGCAGCTATCTTGAAAGAGTCAGTTTATCCTCCCCGGAAAACATCCGCAAGACAAAAAAGGCCATTGAAAAAGGGTTTAAAACCCAAATAGAGAAAAAAGGTTTTTCCCTGATAGAAATTCTATCCCCTTGCCCAATCTACTGGAGAATGGATGCCAACGAAGCGATGAGGTATATTGATGAAGAAATGGCCAGGACATTCCCCCTTGGGGTGGTAAAAGATTGGGAACACAAAAACTAAGGTATGAGTAGTTATTTAGCCACGAATCAGCACGAATGGACTCGAATGAAAATAAAATATGAAAGACTTGCCCAATAAAACGGCTTTATTCTTCGTGTAGATTTGTGTTCATTCGTGGCTAACCAGTTACAATTATGACAGAAAAGATAATCTTATCCGGTTTTGGCGGACAGGGGATGATGCTATTGGGTAAACTGCTTGCACAGGCCGCCATGACCGATGGTAAATATGTAACGTATTTCCCCTCCTACGGCACTGAAGTTCGGGGTGGAACAGCCGTTTATTACCTCATCATTTCAAACGAAGAAATCTTTTCACCGCTCATCGAAGAAGCCGATACCCTTATTGTCATGAACCAACCCTCATATCAAAAGTATAAAGATATGTTAAAGCCCGGCGGATTGCTTGTCCTGAATTCCTCCATGATTAAATTAAGCAATCTTCCCGATGTAAAAACATATCAAGTACCAGCAACAGAGATTGCAAGCAAGTTGGGAAATGTACTGGTATCAAATATTGTCATGCTTGGTGCTTATTTGGCAATTAGAAAGTTATTTTCTGTGAATCAAATATTGGATCAGTTGAGTGTGATCTTAAAAGGAAAAAAGGAAAATTTATTTGCCATAAATAAACAGGCACTCGAAAGCGGCATGCATGTAACAAAATAGTAAAATTCTACCGAAGAAATACAACAGATTTTCACTGATGAAGCTGAGGCTTACATGTCATTTGATGACATGGTATGAATAAAGTTTGGCATTTCTAATTTCGGGATTTCTTGTAAGGTTGAAATTCTGAAACATTAAAACAAAAAGGGTTGTGAAATAGCTATTACACAACCCTTTTTTAATAATTATTCTAGACGCAATGTCTTTAATCAATTACAGGTACAAAATCTCCTCCACCTCCACCGTCATTATTATACACAGTTGGCATGTAAAATGTATTTTCTGCGGCCTGATCTATCTTTTGGTTGCATCTTTGACATCTCCTGTTGTGGGGACCGCGGCTTATAAACTTTTTACCACACATAAGGCATCGCCTGTCAGCCTTGTCTGTATAAACATTTTTAAGGGAAAGGTTCTTCTCACTATATTTTTTTAGAATTTTACGCCTTGGTTTTTCCTTCTGCTGAACACTCATTACAAACTCCTGCAAAATTTATAAATTTAAAATACGTTGTTTTATAAAACAAGACTATATACCATATTGTTCCAAACAATTAAATTATTTTTCTTAAAACCTATTAACTTTAAATATTTCAATGACTTAATTATAATACTATTTTTGCTTGTATTTAAATATATATGGCATATAATAATGCCTCAATTAGTTTTTAATTTTAAATCAAACAAACGGGGCGTAGCGCAGTTTGGCTAGCGCGCCTGCCTTGGGAGCAGGAGGTCGGAGGTTCAAATCCTCTCGCCCCGACCATTATAACATACCCCTTGTCAATTTCTCCTAACCTTGAAACAATCATACCATACACAACATCTAACAAAAGAAAACTAGTAAACCACGAGCGAGGTCTATAGTTTAAGATTAGTTTGCTAGGCATGTATAATAGGTTTGTTATCGTATTACAAAGCGCGTTCTTATTTCTTCTTTTTAGATTTTTTCGCTTTTTTTGTAGCTGGCCTTTTGACTATTTTTTTTGATTTTGCAATAGGAGAAGGACGGCAGAGGAGTTCACGTTTTGGGGCAAGACGACCGCACGAATCACAAAAATATTTTAAATTAACAATCTTTGGGGCGCATACATGTCTAGGATCGCTCGTTATCGTACCACAAAATTTACACGCAATAACCTTCTCAGCAATTATGGGTTTGCAAAGATGACCCTTATTAGTTGTTACCAAACCGCATGTTTCGCAACTATAAACATTTCCCATAGTATGCCCCTTTCTATATATTCTGTTCCTGATTAGAGTTAAATAACGCTTGTCATATTTTAACATTTCTTTTTCATTTTGAAAGACTTTTCTTAAAAAAGAAATGGTATCCTTTACATTCCTTTTCTCCCAATCAAGGAAACAAGCACGAATTCCATTTCAGTATGTCTAATTAGGAGTCCTAGTTTAGAAGGTATTTCTATGCCTGTAATTTTGAATTTGACTACTTAAGAAGGAATATAAGAGAATTCCTATGACTGATAAATGAATTGGATTCCATTGCATTTAAATATTTTTTATATAAAGTACCCCCAAGGGGATTTGAACCCCTGTCTCCAGGCTGAGAACCTGGCATCCTGGGCCACTAGACGATGGGGGCTTTGGAAATGCAAAGAAATATAAGGACTATGTATTTTCTATATATTAAAAAGACAGGTAAAAAATACTATATTTATTTCAAGATGTCAACGGAATTTGTAATATTCGCTATGGTTACACTGCTCTTGTCATCAATCCTGGTAGCCTAAATTATCTAATAAATAACCCTTTCTCCTGTTTTTGTCATTATTGTCTTACCAAAGTCCTCCATCCTGCTTAATTCTTCCATATTAAAGACAGGTCCATCAATACATACCCGATGGCCACTACAATCACATTGACCGCAAATGCCAAAACCACATTTGATATACCTATCCAAAGACACCTCACATTCAATACAATATTCTCTACACAATTCAACCACTTTATACAGCATCATCTCAGGACCACAAGCAAAGACTTGTTTGAAGCGTTGTTTTTTTAGTAGTTCCCCAAATAACTTAACAGTTGTTCCTTTAAATCCGACGCTCCCATCCTCTGTACAAAGATTCATATTCTTAAAACGTTTTTGATAAATTATCTCTGCTGAAGTTCTTGTCCCTTGTATTACAGTTACATTTCCCTGATGTACCTTTAAGGTGAGATTTAATCTATCTATGACAGCTGACAGAGAAGCCATTCCAATCCCACCACCTATAACACATAAATTTGAATTTGTTTGTAAACTAAAACCCCTACCGTAAGGGCCGCGTATACCAATCGTACCCCCTATTTTTTTAGCGTGAAGCGCATTTGTAAATAAACCTCTTTTTAAAACAGAAATCCCAAAAATATTATTCTGGATATAAGATATAGTAAAAGGTTTTTCATCGAGAAGCGGTATCCACACCATAACAAATTGCCCAGGCTCAAATTGCATGTTAGACTCAAAAAAGAATGTTTTAACAGTAGAGGATTCTTCTATAATATCGCAGATTTTCACCATCATTGGCTGTTCAATCATGCGCACCTCCAACGATGCTGTTAATATTACTAAAACCGTTTTCTTGCATCCATTGAGTCATCTCTTCGCACACTTTTCTAAAAACGTCAACACCGCGATAATAAACACCTGTCCCTATACCAACTACAGATGCCCCTGCCATTATCATTTCAATTGCATGCCGTCCTGTGGAAATCCCTCCTACACCAATAATGGGAATTTTTATCGCCTTGTATAAATCATACACACACCTTACAGCTATAGGTCTAAGGGCGTCACCAGTAACACCACCTACTTTAAAACTCAAAATAGGTTTTTGTGCTTCTATGTTTATAATCATACCGGGGCCCATTGAATTGACGGCAGTAATGGCATTCGCTCCAGCATCCTCTGCAGCTTTTGCAATGTTACAGATCTCTGTAATATTTGGAGATAGTTTAACAAAAATAGGCAAACTGGTTGCCCGTCTTACAGCAGAAGTTATTTCAAAGGTTGCTTGTGGAGTGCCTTGCCCTGCTAGAAGCCCAAAGCCCGGGGTGTGCGGACAGGAAAGAGGAATTTCTATCGCCGAAAATTCTAATCCGGAAATACCCTCAACAACTCGAACAAAATCCTCCTTCTGTGTACCTATTACACTGGCAATTACAGGTACACCTACATCTTGAAGGTCTGTAAATTCTCTGGCAGCAGCCTCAACGCCCGGATTTGAATAACCCACGGCATTTAACATCCCTGCCTCAAATGTGATCACGGTAGGATTTTTGTGTCCCTCTCTGGGTTCTACACTAATGGACTTAATCGTTACAGCCCCGGCGCTATTTTCTGCCACTCGCTTCAATAATGCCTTTGTAGTGCCCAATATCCCTGATGCAAGAATAGTAGGATTGTTTAATCTGATATTACACAGTTTAATAGATAAATCTATATTAGGCATTGGCACATTTAATAATCTTTTTTACCTAAGAGCTTTAATCGCATCATTTCAGCGAAGAGACCTACCTCGTATTCGATACCTTTTATAATATCATTCTCTACCGCAAAGTTAATGCACTTCTTCATTTCCTTAAGCGCCATCGCATCTCGCTTTAACAGAGTTTTCGCCAATTCTATAGCTTGATTCAGCACTTCCTTGTGCGGTGAAATTTGGTTTATAAGTCCCCACTCAAGCGCCGTTTCAGCTCTAATCATTTTACCAAAAAATAGCATCTCCTTTGCGCGCGCTGCTCCAATAAAACGAGGCAGTCTTTGCGTACCACCCAGACCTGGAATAATACTCAGTTCTGGCTTTGCCTCTGGCAAGCTGAAGAAGGAAATTTCAGATGCAACACGCAGATCACACAACATAGCAAGCTCTAGTCCAGCGCCAATAGCAATACCATTGATAGCGGCAATAACAGGCTTTTTGCAATTTTCAATTTCTATAAACATTTCATGCGCACGATGAAACCGTTCATAGTTTTTTTCAGCCACCAAACCCGAAATCCATGAGCCAAAAAGCTCGTCACGGTCTGCGCCATCGCTGAACACCCCCCTGAGTTTACTGGCAATGATAACAGCGCCAATATTATCATTGCCTTCGTACCGATCCATTTTATCGTAAATGGCGTCGAGAAGCCATGAGCCAATAGAGTTTCGCGGAGGCTTTTTCATGTAAATAATACCGATGGACTTGCCATTACCCCCTTTGATTTCTTCAAATTCAATGTGCTGATAACCCGTGTTATCACCACGATTCATGCGGATGTCTTTCATTATTCAATAACTCCAATTTATATCTTTAAAGCTACTTCAAATCCTTCGTGTATGGCTTCAAGCGCAGTGCGCACCCTGACACAATCACCAATAAAATATGTTTCTGCAAATTTTCCTTCTAACTGTTTCTGAAGCTCATTATTGGAACTATATCCCACGGCAATTATGACAGTATCAGCATTGATAAAATGTTCCTGACCGTCCTTTTCATACACCACTCCACTATTTTTTTGACCATTTTCATCGTGGTTATTTATAATTTCTTTTACCTTTACCTCAGTTATTTCTTTTATCCCTGCATCTTTTAATTCATTGAGGATAACCCATCGTGTGGAAAAGCCAAATCCTCCCCCAACCTTTCTTTTCATTTCCAGAAGGGTGATATTCCTGTTTCCTTTCGAAGTATGTTCAACAACATCTTTGGCGTCAAGCACCTTATGTGCAAGGAGAAAACAGGCAATATCCGGCCTCATTGCCCCCTGTTTTGCCACGTACAATGCCACTTCACAACCGACAGTACCGCCACCGATGATGACGACATCCCTCCCCAATGAGGACTTTCCCTCAAGCACGCTGCTGGCGATATAAACATTATCTCCTTTTATTCCAGGGAGATTGAGCATGATTGGACGTCCACCTGTAGCTACGATTATTGCATCAGGGTGTTCTTCCTCTAATGTGTGTAAATCTGCCTCTTTTCCAATTTTTATGGTTACTTTGAGCTTTGAAATTTGTCTTTCCAGATAAGTAATGATATTTTGTATTTCATCTCGTCCTGGTGGAATACATGCATAGCGTAATTGCCCGCCAAGTTGATTATTCTTTTCGTACAGCGTCACATTGTGTCCCCTCAATGCCAGGACACGAGCAGTCTCCATACCACCGGGACCACCGCCCACAACCACAACCTTTTTTGGTTTATCCGCTTTGGTTATCTTATATTCACCTTCATGTCCCACCATTGCATTGTATATGCAGGAAACATGTCTAAAATTTAATAAAGAATCAAAGCACCCCTGATTGCAGGCAATACAAGTTCTGATATCGTCAAACTGTCCATTTTTATATTTATTCGGCAGTTCCGGATCAACAATTAGCGGCCTGCCGATTGACACCATGTCTGCCTGTTCATTATCTAATATTTCTTCTGCCAATTTGAGGTCGTTTATCCGTACCGAAGCAATCACAGGAACTGTTAACTGAGATTTAATCTTCGCAGAAAGATATGCATAAGCCATCCTTGGAATAGACATCAACATAATGGGGGTCTTGCTTTCGTGCCAGCCGGGAGAGACACTAAAGGCATCAACGCCCGCTTTTTCTAATATCTTAGCAATTTCTACACTTTCTTCTAATTTAAGCCCATTCTCAACAAGATCATCGCCCGACATTCTAAAGATGACGGGATAGTCATTCCCGACTGTTTCCTTTATCGCAAGAACCATTTCCCTTGCAAAACGAGCCCTATTTTCAAGGCTGCCACCGTATTCATCATTGCGTTTATTGGTGGCATTCGAGAGGAATTGATTAATGAGATATCCCATTCCACCATGAAGCTCCACGGCATCAAAACCGCCCTTTTTTGCCCTCAGTGTAGCACTGACATAATTATCTATAACCGTTTTGATCTCTGGAATTGTCAAAGCACGTGGTTCCTCTTTGATACTTCTATATGCCACTGCAGATGGCGCAACAGGTTGCATTTTTGTGAAAAAAGACGAGGCGCTTCTGCCAGCGTGAAGGAGTTGAGCAGCAACACGAACGTCATGCCGATGGATGGCATCGGTTAGTCTTTTTAATCCGGGAATAAATTCATCCTTATCCAGTCCAATTATACTCTTCCAGACCTTGCCATTCATCTCGGGATAACAACCACCAACAACAATAAAACCAACCCCCCCTTTTGCTCGTTCTATATAAAAATTGATTATTTGGTCATTAATGGTGCCATCTGAAGTAAAGCCGAGGTCCATGGCTGACATGATAATCCTGTTTTTTAATGTCATCTGACCAATATTTATTTTATTAAATAATTTACTCATAATTAGTACATAGGTTATTCGTCAGTGGTGTTTAGCGAGGACGGTTCTCTAGTCTTAGATATAGCAATAACGTATGCTTTCAGCAAGGATATAAGAATAAATTGATGTGGGTTGTAAAAGCTATATGTCTTTATAAATTAATTTGTAATTCTTCAATTTCAGGCATGTTGGAATTATAAGTGTCACATCAATTTTTGTCAAGTTTATCCTGAAAACAAACCCAGCAAAAAATTTGACCAAATTTAATAATATTTTATAATTATTTATAATTGCTCAAAATGATACTGTCAGTCATAATCTCCCGTGTTCATTCCAGTGGGAGCAGTTTATATAATTTCTAAATCAAAAATTGGTATCATTCGTGTCTGAACTATAAATAACTATACACTTTTTCTCAAAAAATGCCCATCAATGGTCAAAGTGAGTCACAAAGCGCTTCTTCATAGATTGATTCTAGCAACCCCGGTCATTAAGAGATAAAAATGTTCCAGTATCTTAGCCGCAGTTACTATTACTTTTTCTTGACCTTAAAGCATTTCCGCAGTAGTATTCAAGTACCATCCCTTTAATTTACTCACTAAAAACATTATTACTTCGAGAACTGCAATGTAATATTCTAGAACAAATCAAATCTAACCTAACTTTTACAACGAAAGGATGAATGTGCTCTATGAAAGTATTAATTGTTTACTACAGCACATCCAACTGACAAATTCAAAATTACAAACAAAGAGTCTCGATTATTGGATATTGTAATTTGAAATTTATTTAGGATTTGTAAATTGTGATTTGCAATTTAAAATTATAAAACCTCTTTGTTTCAGACTTGACAAGGCTAGGGTAAATAATGTGAATGTCCTTATTGTCGTCACCAATCGTTATAGCAGCCCTATTCCTGTTATGCCTGTTGGCGCTTGCATGGTCGCAGAGGCGGCAGAACTGGCTGGCCATAGGGTCAGGGTATTGGACTTGATGTTTGAGCAAAATCCCTTAAATACCCTGGAGTCTGAACTGAACACATCAAACCCGGATTTCATAGGCCTTTCCGTCCGAAATATCGACAATAATGACATGCAGCACCCAGTGGCGTTTTTCAAGGATTTAAAGCCACTGATGGACACTATTCGCAGCAAGACACCTGCTCCTGTTGTTCTCGGCGGCGCTGCGGTTTCCG
>MHXP01000122.1 GCA_001824485.1 Planctomycetes bacterium GWA2_39_15
ATTATATCCGTCTCCTCTTTCTCATCCTTTGCATGAATGAATACCGCTAAGTCAATATCCGACCTCTGGTGATGTGTGCCTCTGGCATACGATCCATAAAGGATTGCCACAAGGATTTTCCCTTCTTTTCTGAGTTCACAGAGAACTTCATTCAGGGGTTTTAATTCTTTTTCTATATCCACAGTACCTTAAACCATGCCTTTCTCAATTCATCATTCTCCATTCTCCATTCTTCATTGTTCATTAATTTTTTATCCCTTCTACATCAGGTCAATGATTCACACGATAAATTACTGGATTCCGCGGAAGAAATGCACAAAGGTAGCCGTCGCAATCCCTTATTCATCAGGTCAATCATTCACACACTTATTAAATTCCTGCGAGAGCTCGAAGCAAAAATGTCGCAATCCCTTATTCATCAGGTCAATCATTCACACGGTTACAAAACAAAAGCGATTAAAGATGGTAAATATTATATAGTCGCAATCCCTTATTCATCAGGCCATTCTCTGGTTCCAAGTGCCAGTGTCCAGATTTCAATAAATCAACCGTTAAAACTCCTTATAAGACCACATAACATTTGTCTGATTTCCGTTAAATTTCCCACTCTTTCTCTTATTATATTACTCCCAAGCCATCCAGCGCCTTCTATCTTGTAATACCAGTTTTCCGCCTCATTTGTCGATCCTACTGAATTATCCAGATAGCTTATGTAATGCTTTGTACTCCTTCTGTTGAATCCCTCAGCGATGTTAGCACTAATGGACCCTATTGACCTTAGAAGTTGATCACTCAATGTGTATGCTCCTCTTGTATTAGGGAAATTTTCAACATCTTTCAAAGTCAATAGATATAAATCGTGCGCATCCTTCCAGACTTTTAAATCGGTAAAATGCCGCGGTGTGTTGTTATGTATTTTCTCATTCATCTGTCATCTGTCCCCTGTCATCTGGCTGCTGGACACTGGCCTCTGTGATCAATCCCTTATTCATCAGGTCATAGTTAAACATACCCACCCTAAAGGCAAGTATTCTTTGCCTTCAATAATGAGTTTCCTGGATTTTGGTTCTACCCCTTTTTTGTTACGTAAATTAAAAGACAAGCTATTCCTTCCCGAATTTTTTCCAATTCTTAAAAGAAAGGATTTGGGACTTTCATTGAGCTTTAAAAACTCACTGTATAGGTCAGAAATCCGAGATATTTTAACTTCCTTATCGAAATCAGTAAAATAATTATCCCGCTCATGCTGAAGTACCCTTCTATAAAAAGTCCTACACGAATTTGCCACTTGTTCAAGTGAAATCTGTCTATCAATATTATTAAAGTATCGATTATCCAATCTTACCTCAACTTTTATTTCTATACCTTCTACAAGAACCTCCTCAAATATCTTCATTTGTTCCATCCCGGTTATATCAAATTTCCCTGCACCAGTTTTTCTCACAATCTCTATTTTCTTTACTATACTGTTATCAGATGGAGCAAAGGCATCACTTATTTTAAGAGCTTTGAAAGGGTCTTTAGCGACATTGCGTTTCCATTTACCTGTTTCGCGATCTCGATATCCGTAATTCAAGGTTTTTTCTTCCAACATTTGTGCTTCTTTGTTTATATCTGACCTATTTAAACTATAGTCAATCTGTGTTTTGAATAATTCGTTTATGAAAGCTGTACGTATGGCTCCTTTGATAGAACTGCCTGGAATAAAAGTTCTTTTGCCGCTTCTGATAAATGGTATGACGATAAGTTGGCTCGCATCATTTTCGTTCTGCAAGTTATTGTAATATTCACGTAAATCACCCGCATTCATAGAGAATTCAATAGAATCCGAAAAAATATGCTGGCATTCGTTCCATAATGATTTTATAAAATTTCTGATTCCAATAATATCCTCACTTTCGAGAAACGTATTCAGTAAATTCAATTTATCTTCAGGGAGTTGGCTGATTAATTTTGCTAAATCTATTTTGTACAATTGACCATTATCAGTAATCACATATTCTGTGGGGATCAATTCACCTTCGTAACCATCTGATATGTGAACTGGCGTTAACAATTTTAATTTCAACAATTTTTTCTCGATGTATTCACTCATACTACACCTTTACCTTTAAAAGTAATGGATATGCTATGCCATAATGTGCAATATCTGGATTTTTTATAGCATGCATTCCATTCACAATTCTCCCGTAATTCACGGTTTTTTCTTTCGATATAAAAACAGACCCAGCCTCAAACATGATAAGGGGATATTTAAACGGCATAGGGTTTCCTTCGTTAGTAATTGGTGAACTCGCAAAATGACCGCCCAATTTCCCATATTTACTAAGTACCCTGTAATAGCCATTGGTAGGGTCGCCAGTCTTGGGCACATAATTTGATAATGTCATGAACGCATTTGCCTCTGTTATTGATATTCCAGGGTCACCATTTTCAATCGTACAATTTATATTACCTTTACCAGTTGATTTTTTTTTACCGTAGCCATAATTATTGATGAATTCCAAACAGCGTGTTAATTTTTCCAAAGAAAAACCAGTGCCGATTTTACAATAAGCCTCAAATTCTTCATTTCCAAAGAAAATATCCTCTGTGGTAAAAAGTGACCTTTCAATGGTAGTTCCAGAGAGTCGATTGATTTTAGAATGATAGGTTACTGCTTCTTCAATCCTATTATTTTTAAATTGTGCTTTATATTTCGGTGGACATTTATTCTTTGAGGAAGAAATAAAACCACAAGCTATTTTGCCACTTTCATCATACTTATTTGGGCATGCATCAGGTAAATAATCAGCAATAATTGGGCAAATGTTACGATCTTCTAAAATCAATCCCATGAAAAATTCATTTGAAATCTCTTCTTCCATTCGGCGTATAAAAACTTCCCTGGAGAGATAGGGTATTTTTAAAAGAGCCTTGAGAGCACTTACTCCTACGACAAAATCATCTGCCTTCCAAAATTTGTCTATTAACGCCTTCCCCTTTACCTTACCTATTGGTGGAAGGACTGGGTAAGGGAGATAACCTTTTGGAAATGCATTTGAAATGATGAGTAGTGGCTCTCCATTTGAATGTGATTTCAGAAACGATTCCAGTTCCATCTCACCATTTAGATATCTCAATGCCCAACAAATATGACCCCATAGTGTGTCAGAATGGAAGGGCGTAAGTACGGAAGAAGTAAGCCTGATTTTTATTTTAAAGCACTCCATATTATTTCTAGCCCCTCGAGGTTGGATTTAATTCAGCTTTAGTTCCATTCCATTTTAATGTAACACCAACGTTATCCAGTTTTAATTCACTGAACACAATCTTGCCGTACCCACGGCTTCCAGAGCCTCCTAATGCATCCTCCTGTAAATAATAGAGGGCATTTTGTACTTCCTGCCAGTTTAGTTCATCTTTATTGGAAGTATCATTCTCTGCTGGATCGATCTTAAATATTTTATAAGTTAATCCAAATTCAAATTTCATACCCGCGGGAACTCTTTCAATATGGCGTGGATCTATTGCAGCTCCGGTCAAACGGTTAATTCTATTTTCTACTTTATCTTCGAGGCATAGAAATTCTTTTCTTTCAAGTTTTTCTATATCTTTTGGTTCGAGAACTAAATTACAATCACTAACAATCAATCTTGTGGGGCCGTATCTCTTATCCTTAGCAGTATTTCCAAAAATACGACAAATAGGGCAATTGCCATCATCAGAAGGACAGCTATGCGGTTCACCTGTATTAGGATTTACCTTTTCTAATTTCCATTCAAGCAAAAACCTCATTTTCCCCTTTATCGAAGACCCTGGTATATAAGGAAGGCCTGTAATCGGATTTTTGATAACGGGGTTATCTATACCACCTATTTCGATATTATCCTTATTTCCGCCAATATGAAGACCCGATAACAATTCTATTTTACCCTTCAATTCTTTATATCTTACAAATTGCATGTCCTGCCCTCCTTAAGTATTTTTCAGTTCAGCAAAACCATATATAGCCTCAAAAAAGAGGCAAAAAGCATCAAATTTCTTTTTTTCGATTTCTTTCTCTTCCGTCTTTATCTTGTCTATAGATTTACCAATGAACTCGTAAAATATGTTCATCTTTTTATTCTTGGTAGCGGCATATTTAGCCTTTGATTTCAACATTACAATCAGCGGCTTAATTTTTTTATAATCTTCTCCTCTATCAAGACGTGCCTTATAACTTTTGACTTCGTCAAAGAACCTCCTGACCTGATGTGTTGTTATTTTTTCATCTCTAAGTTTTTTAGCTATATCCTGAGCTTCTTCATCAAGCAATTCAGGTCTAATATTATTTTCTCTATCCAAAAATTCTTTAATAGTAATTCTTTCAGTGATGCTCATTACTCTCCACCTCCTTTTCTGTATATTCTATTTTTATATAGAGTCCAATAGACAAGAATTTTTAAATTACCCATTAACCCAACATCTACAGGAGTTTGATAAAGCCTCAGCATTAACTGCTGAATGTTTTCGTTGAACCATTTCTTTTTTGTTTCATCTTCAAGCTTGTCAATTCTTTCAGTAAGATTTCTCCGTATGTCATAATGCATATGTGAGTGAAAGATGAGCTTTGCAATATCTCCCGCTTTACTATCAAGATACATCTTGTGATAAGTAAGAAGTCTGTGAATAAATTGCGTAGTTAGTATATCGCTAAAATCTTCATATCCCTTATTTAAAATGTCTTTATACTTAAGAAGGGATTTTAATTCAGACCATGTTACTGTTGTATCGAATAAAGTAATGCGATTTTTACCTGCTGTCTTAGACATTTCAAGATACTTGTCTGCCAGATTTACCGCCGCAGAAATTGGGTAGTTCGGTTGGACTACTGCAATCCCTGCCGATAAGGTTATATTTTCATTTTCACAGGTAAAACGTCTAAATTCCTCATTTAGTTTTTGAGAAAAGTTAATGATTTTTTCCCATGGGCCTACGAGAACCAGATCATCTCCGCCAGAATAAACAGTGTAGATTTCATGATAATCGCGTGTTTCATTTAAAATACGATACAGCCATCCAGAGAAGAAGAGATCAAACATGCGGGACATGGTAAGGTATCTGGAAATGGTTAATCTATTCCCCAATCCTTCACTGAAAATTAGTCCAAGATTATCGATATCGGCTTTTAAGACACCTATGAGTTGACTTCCCTTGTAATATTCGGGTTTATCTGTGGGTTCTGATGATGCGGCTGCAATACAACTAAAGGTATAGAGGTTCTTTTCGCTCTTTGATCTTTTCATCATCTCGATCTGATCGCATGGTCTGTTCTCCTTACACAATTTACATAATGGTTCATCCTCAGAGTAATTTTTAAAGAAAGGTGTGTAATTAGCAAGGAATCTGTGTACAGTTCCAATTGCCACAGGTTTTTCTTCATCCTTATGGTCTCGAAGTCTCTGTAACTGAATAAAGTTGGTCTCCCATGAGTAATCTTTGAGTGGCTTTATAAAATAACCGTCATTAAAGAAAAAAAACGTATCCCGCTCTCTTATTGGAATAGAATTCATAGACGTGATGCGATTTTTGTTAATATCCTTTCCTATAGCGAGATACTCTGTATCTAATAATTTCCTGCCAATAACTTTGTCAGTAGCACACTGTTTACATAAGACTTTTTCATCATTTTGGGCATGTGGATCGTTATACTCAGCAGGAAATTTCTTGCAAGAACGGCAGTCATTAATTCCTTTTCCGTACGATTCGTACCTTTCCTTTCTTTTGAAGTTCTCTTCATACCAGTTTCCATTATCAGACAAAACACTCTTAAACTTTGTTAATTTTCCATATTCAAGGGCATGGTAAAGCTCATCGAGTCTATCCCTGAAGTTACATTCGCGTGGTTTAGCAGGGTCGTCTTCTTCACAATATTTTTCTCCTTCTTCGTATGAGATACCTTCTTCTGAAATATCTTTTTTTCTGTAAAAATCATCGCCCTTTATTTCTGTACTCCAGTCCATGATAAGACATAACTCGCCCGAAAACTCTCTTAAAAGCCAATCAGAAATCTCACAATATAAATTATTCAATTGCTCTTTTATTTCCTTAACATTTGGGGCAAGGATGATAAATTTTCCACCGGCGGATACCAGATTACAACTTACAGGCAAGTCTAATTCACTGAGAATTTTGCTGATAATCACCTCCAGCAAGGCAGAAATAAAAAAAGACCTTGCCCGCAGTCGCTTAGCCACACCACCTTCGCTCGTTATGGCAGAAATTTGGTAAATGTATTTTTGTATACCTGATAAGTCGCCTCCGATAAGAATAAATTTCTTTTCATCATCTCTTCTTATAGAACTAACCGTTAATGTATTTGTAAACATATGATATTGATACAGACAAGCTGCAATAGCACTGGAAGATTTTAAATGATCGAAAATAGAAACATCAGCAATCGAAGGATGTGTATGACAAGGCAAACACCAGAGGTATTTTTCGAAAATTGAATGTAGCGTGTTATAGAATTTATCAAAGGCTGGTTCTTTAAGATCAACCTGAAGCAATTCGTCTTTTATAAAACTGCTAAATAAAGGGGAGGTTTCTTCCTCGATAAGTTTATCCTTTTGTTCTTTGGGGAACGATCCAAATGAATCTAATTGAGTGGCATTATATCCAAATACTTTTGTTTCTGCGGTTCTTCCAAAATCAACAGAGGCAAAAGCTGGTTTTAATGGAATCATTGCACCTTTTGGAGGATAAGTTGTAACACCTTCTTCTTCATTAAATCGTTCCTTTGTGGAATAACTGTCAGCTTTGTGAACAATCCACCCCCAGTATCTATAGCCACTGTGATGCTTTCTTATACATTGTTCTAATTTGTCTTTGTCAACCCAGTCATCCTGAATCATTTTAGAAAAAGGGTGTAACTGTGAATGTTTACCGTTTTGGCTAAATTCATCCTTTCCACTTACAAAATTAGCACCCAAGACTTGATGTTTACCGCTAAACTCTTCAATTCCAGTTACCCTATGCAAAAACTTTCCGATATCATGCAGTAGTGCGGCAAGTATCACTGTTTGATACTCTCTCTTTTGCGTTTTGTCCATTTCTTCCTCCAGTATTTTGTTCGTTGTTCGTGACTGTACTCCGTGACCGTTGGTTGAACTAATTCTTTCACGGACACGTTAAACGGGCACGTCTCACGAAAAAAACCTTTCCCTTATCTTCTTTTTCTTTCACCCATTTGGGGTTGATTCTCTATTATTTCTCTGTCCAGGGGTGAAGCCCCTGGCTATATGCTTTCTGCCCTCCGGGCATTTTAATTATTACCTCAATGACCTCTGGAGTATTAAAATACGTAATAGCTTACCGCAAAGGCGCAAAGGGCGCGAAGGTTTAAAGGTTATTAACGGTCCTCTTAATTCCGTCCTTTAGTATTGGAACGTTGATAATTCGTCTTCTCTTTTTGCCACTTTCTTTCCTCTTTGCGTTCTTAGCGTCTTTGCGGTGA
>MHXP01000123.1:0-21302 GCA_001824485.1 Planctomycetes bacterium GWA2_39_15
CTGGCTGTCTATTGCCTCTAAAACGGCTCCATTTATTTCATCCCGAATACTTTCATACTGCCGCCTCAAATCCAGAGAAGTTATTTTCACTGATGTTGTAATTCGTAAGTTTGCCAAGCTCTTATATTTGCATCTATCCATCACATTATATTTTTATGGTATAAATTTGTCAACAAAAAAGAATTTTGAAAAAAGAATAAAAGAAACATTAGGGAATGTTCTATATATCAATTTACGGGTTTCTTTTATCGAAATAGGCATATCATGCAAATCATAATTATACACTATTTCTTATCTTTCCATAGATTAGGGAAAAACTTTTCTATAAATTTATCAACGATATTAATTTGAAGGCCTGCTGCTTTTAGTACCTTTTCTATTATTGCAACGATGAGTACAACCGGTAACATCTGTGTTGCGATGGCAATCTTCAAAAAGCCACAGTTAAGCTTACGGATAGATGCAAAATTGTTAGGAATAAGCGGTGGTAAAATTGTATATTCTATCAGATAAAAAAAACTTGCAGGGAGTGCAGTAAATACAGTTAAGATTTGAAAGAGAATATGTACTTTTTTATTTTTTTCTATTAGGTCTCTTAAAGAACCCTTTGCCGAATATATGTTCTGTTTATTTGAGGTTACTCCTTCTATAAGCCATTCGATATGTATATAAGAAATAATATACGCTGTTATTTTCGTGACATCCGCTATAGGTCTAATCTGGCTACCGTTTTCGTTATAAATTGTCTTAATTTTCACAAACCGGATATTTACACCCATATCCCCTGCCTTCATTAACAATTCTGTTTCTGTAGCGTATCTTTCTGTCACTAAGCGCAGCTTTTTTATAATAGATAAAAGGTACAACCTGAAGCCACATTGCGTATCCTCTAAAAATTGATTAGCAACAAGGGAGACATAAAATCGGGCTATATACATAGAATTGTATCGATCCCTTGGTATCTTTTCTTTCTCATGCATCCTCGAGCCAACAATGATATCATTCGGATACATGGTATGTGCTGTAATAAACTGTGGTATATCTTTAGGGTCATGTTGTCCATCAGCATCCATAGCTATTACAGCATGGTAACCTTCTTTAATGGCTTTCTGAAAAAGTAACTTTAAAGCATTCCCTTTCCCTTTATTCTTCTCTATAACTATGATTTCTGCACCTGCTTTAGATGCAACAATTGCTGTATCGTCCGTAGAACCATCATCAGCAACGGTAACCTTAGAGACATACTTCAATGCACCACGAACTACATCGTTTATGGTACTTGATGCATTATATGCAGGAATTATAACACAGATATCAGAAGTCAACAGTAATCCCCCCCTTAGTAAGTATAGCTGCTGCAGCCTTAGCGCCTGAATACGCCGCAGCCAATATGCCGCCCCCCATATCTCCCCAATGTCCTGCTACAAAAAAATTTTCTATTCCATGATTACGTACATTTCTAAAACCTGGAACTTGTTTCCACCCAAATGCAGACCCGTAATGATTACCCGTATGCTGCTGTAGCGTATTTGGTGTCGCAGCGTCAAGTACCACGATTTTCTCTTTTAATCCGGGAAGTATACGTTCAGTTTTTTTAATAGTTGTATCTATACATTGCGCCTTGTCTAATGTTTCATCATACACTTGAACCATTTCATGCAATACTACTGTATGGCTTCCAGCCGGCGCGCGGGTTTTATCTTCAATACTCGCAATAGTTATTCCTATCGTTGCGTCTTCCTGATATATTCTAGCCGGCTGAAAATAACTTTCCATACTATATGAAGGAAAATAACCAATACTGGAATGCCGCTCAATATCCCCTTTAATCCCGGCATACAGAATAAAAAAAGATGTTGAAACACCTACATTTTTTAACATATATTCGGCAAAATATCCATATTTACCACCTAATAAATTATTGAACGTATGAACAAAGTCCACATTCGATATAATGTTTTTCGAAGTATATTCATCGCTGTTTTCACATCGAATTCCACAGCATTTGCCGTTTTTCAGAAGGATTTTTTGCGCGCCGTTACCGAAAATTATTTTTCCTCCTTTATTACCGATTCCATCAGCAAGCGCATCAGCCAGTTTTTGTGAACCTCCAACAGGTCTATACGCCCCAAATTTAAAATAGCTCAACATCATAATGGCCATTGTAAACGCAGAGGCTTTAGAGGGGGGAAGTCCAATAAAGGTGCATCTGTCTGATAGAATGGATTTTAGTCTGGAATCTGTGAAGAATTCGTTGAGCAACTGTAGATATGAAATATTCCCGAGGCGTGCCATCAGAGCGCCTACCTTATTGAATTCACCTTTGCTCAACAGCATGTTTATTGCCGTTTGGATTTCAGTGTATACATCCTCTAACAATTTGAAAAAGCTCGCAAGAGCAGCGCCCTCTGAAGGGAAAAGCGACAACAGTCTTTTTTTATAGGCATTCACATCCGAATCAACAATAACCTTCGTATCCGGAAAGATGCTCATTCGTATAGGATCAACCCGCACAAAATGTACCTGACTATCAACACCGAGAAGCTTTAAAACATTGTTTATCAATCCACCATTTTCAACACCCGAAAAGCAATCGACAGCGGAATCAAAGATAAAGTCGCCTCTCTTAAACGACGTAAGATACCCGCCAGGAGTTACATTCTTTTCTACAAGGAGTATTTTTAAGCCTCTCGATACCAGAATCCCGGCGCTTATGAGACCGCCAATACCGCTCCCGATAACTATTACATCATAGTCTGGCATGGCAAAGTCTTTTCCCTTTAAGGTTGATAATTGCAGGTAAAATAATGAGCGCCGTGAAAGCGCAGGTAATAGCGCCGATACTAAGAACAAGACCTATCGTAGCAATCCCAATGAATTTTGCAGTAATCAGGCTTCCACAACCGGCTACGGTTGTCGCGGCACACATAATCACGTTTTTCCCACTAATTCGAAGGGCGTTGCCGACATCCATTGTATCCTCCATCAGATACGCCTGTATAACGTATATGCCATAATCAACTCCTAATCCAAAGATGAGAGCAATCGCACTGATATTAAAAACATTAAAGGAAATGTTTGCATACCCCATTACTCCCACAGTAAACACAAATCCAAGTGTCACAGGTAGCATAACCAAAACGACTACCAGAAATTTTCTAAAATACCAATAGATAATAATGAGATTTAGCAAAATTGTTAATACGGTTGCAATTCCACTATTCCAGATAATAGATGATTGTATTTCGTTAAAAAGAATAGGCTTACCTACGAGTACCCAATTTCCACCTTTTGATGTAATATATTTCTGTATTGTATCCACTGTCTGTTTATCCCATCCTTTTGTTGTTGGATAAAGATACGCAACGATTGATAAATCACGCTTATTATAAAAATGAGATACATTGGGAATTGACATTGCTTCAAGTTCGTCAAATCCTATAGGCTTGATAGTATTAAGTGTAGTTACTGTCTCGTGTAAATATTTTTTAATATAATCTTTTTCAAACACAAAACCATTTTTTTCAAGGGCAGATATAAGTACTTTTTCTAAAGAATCTACTCTTAATACACTGTCATGTCCAATTTTTCTGAATGTATTCACATTTATTAATTGATCCGATGGCTTAGGCATAAATGTATTTAACGAACTATAATCCTCAATTATCTTAGCGTGTTTCCACCGAGTAGAAACAGTTTCCAGTTCATCAAAGGCGCGGCTGAGGTCTTCTTTGTTATTTGATTTAATTATAATATTCAGAGGTTCTCCTTTTTTCCCTATTTTTTCACTCAATTTCTTACCTGAGAGAATAGCAGGACTATCCACGGGCGCAAGCGAATCTGGATTATTGTTAAATTTTAATTTAGATATTCCGAATCCTGCCAAACAAACTAAAATGGTGCTCAATGTAAGAATATATTTCGGTTTCCCTATGAGAAAATTGGTAAAATTCCCGCCTCCGTAAAAGAACTTTCTCCCATATTGTATTCGTTGTAAACCAGACTTACTGATCCACACAAGAAGTGCATTCATAAAAAACAAATTGCACATCATACTCAAAATAACACCTATTCCGGAAACTACTCCAAGCTCAAACAATCCTTTAAATTCTGTTACAAGGATACAGAAAAAAGATAGAGAAGTTGTCAAAGCCGACAAGATTATAGCCGGGCCTGTTTTCATAAGAGTTACTTCTAATGCCACATATGGATTATCATGTTTTTTAAATTCATCGCAATATCTTTTTACCATATGCAAAGAATAATCCACGTAAATATCAATAAGTATTGCCACAACAGCGCTAGTTACAATATTTAAACTTCCAAAAATGATATAAGCGAATGCTAACGTCATGGTAAGAGATGCTAACATAGTTAATCCGATTATGGAAAGAATCTTTATTCTCACCCTATACGCCAGCATTATAAGCAATCCAATAACAATAATAGAGAGTGCAGAAGATACTGTAACATCATGTTTAATAATCTGACGAATATCTTCCGCAATTGCATGTCCTCCTGTTATCCCTATTTTTACACCAGGAGGATTGCCACACTCTTGAAATGCTGAGAATATGATACTATCCATTTCTTTTTTTAACTTCTTTACGAAAGCCATATCTCTGCCCTTACCTGTGGGTTTAGCAAGAAGGAGAGCAGCAGAATGATCTTTCGTGAAATAATATCCCATGCTCAAATCTAATTTGCTCGTCTGATACTGTTTTAACAAACTAGCTCTCAGAATAGTATGTAAATTGAGTGGATCTCTTGCAATCATTTCACAATCAAAAGGAGAACTAAGAGGCGAAACGAGCTTTTCACGGTTTATCTTGACTTGCTGTTTAATTCCTAGTGGGGTTAATCTTTTTTTAAGAAATTTTATCCCATTTTCATCAAGAAAGAGTGGTAAATACTTTACAAATACTTCGTTCTTATACTTTAGTGGACTGTAATCAACGTATTCAATTAGGGGTGATTCGGAAAGATTCTTGGCAATATTTTCAATAAGGTCTATGTTTTCACTAATTCTATTATCTTCCGATTCCACTATAAATATAATGTTATCCATGGTCCCATATTTTTCTATAAAATCCTTGTATTGAGCAACCGTTTTATTATCGGAAGGGAGCACGTCTAAAACATCGGATTCAATTTTCATATGAAAAATAGTATAGAATGAGGCAATAATCAAAATGGAAAAGACGATAACTATTTTTTTATAGTGCAGGAAAATAACAAATGCAACTTTTCTTAGAAGATATTCTAATTTCATACTTTTCGTCTTACAGTGCCGGAGTCTTTTCTTTCTTATTTGAAAGCTAAAATGGTCTTACTTATCCCAGGTAAGAGAAATTTTCTAGCACTTATTGCAAAGAGAAATTTGGAAAAACTTCCCGAAACCAAAGAAACAACCATCTCAAAAACATTGACAGGAATCGTCGGGCTTCCGGGTGTTACACTGACAGTGGAAAACCCTGATTTTTTCAGGAGTCGAGTTATTGTTTGTGGTGAATAATCAAATAAATGATAGGGAATATCATAAAGATTATTCTTTATTCTGAAAAATGAAAGAAATCGGATAATCGGTGTTGTGTGTGGAACTCGCAAGACAAGAATCCCGCAGGGTTTTAGCATTTTGAAAATATTTTTGAGGGCATGAAGTGGATTTGTCACATGTTCTAACACATAAAATGCCGTTACGGCATCAAAATATTCGTCGGGAAATGATACGTCATCTATGGATGTTTCAAAGACATCCAGTCCTTTTTCCTTTGCATAGAGCAATACTTTAGGAGAGAGATCGATTCCACACACAGACCATCCTTGACGTTTCATTATTTCGATAAAGTGTCCGTAACCACACCCGATATCAAGCAGTTTTCCCTTGCCTGGAAGCACCTTGTTCAAAAACAATAAAACCTCCTTAAAGTTTTTCCCCATAAGCTTTGCCCAATCGTTTACGTCTTTGCCGTTTCTCTGATGATATTCAGCATAGAGACGCTTTAGGGTCTCGTTGTCTGGTCTGGGATTCACATAAACAAGACCGCAATTCTTACATTGTACAACCTTATAACCATTTTGTGTTGTAACAAGAAAAGTATCATCGGTATTGCAGATATTACAATTGACGTATTTCATAGAAACATGCATATCAACTTAAGGAAAGGGATATCTCTGCTTCTGAAACTACTTCACCCTTTACATATACAACAGCCTCAAAAACGTATAGAGGATGAAAACTCTGGACTAAGGAGGAGTTTATAATAAGTTGATCACCAGGGATAACTTTTCTTTTAAATTTGGCATTATTTATCCTGCTGAGATACATGATTGTTGGCTTTTCACCGCAGATTATCAACCCAGACGTCTGCACCATTGCCTCAATAATCAGGACACCGGGCATTATCGGATTTTCTTTGAAATGACCATTAAAAAACTCCTCATTAATAGTCACATTCTTAAGGCACACAATCCGTTTGCCTTTGTCAAATTCAATTATTTTATCAATGAGGATAAAGGGATAAGAATGGGGCAGTATGGTTCTCGGAGATGGGTATGAAACTGTCATCTTTTTTCTTCTATATACCGTGCTATTGACCCTACTGTGGTAAATATTTTTTCGGCGACTTCTCTATCCAGTATTTCAACACCGAATGCCTTCTTGATGCCGACAATAAGTTCCAGCACATCAATAGAATCGAGACCCAGGCTGTTTAGACCAAACAACGGAGTATCCTCTGTTATTCCCTCCGCTTTCACCTTAAGTTTTAATCTGGTTATCAGCAAGTCCTTCAGTTTTTGAATAGTATCAGACATCAGTACAATCCTCCTGTAACGCAAATGGTTTCTCCTGTAATGTAGGCGGCATCTTGTGATGCAAGAAATTTAACTACAGATGCCACTTCGTCCGGCTTACCAAATCTTTTCATAGGGATAGCGTTGAGAAAATTATTTTTTATCTTTTCATTGAGTGAATCAACAATTTCGGTCTCTATCACCCCAGGGGCAACTGCATTCACCCTTATATTAAAAGGAGCAAGTTCCTTCGAGAGTGCCTTTGTAAAGGCAATTACACCACCTTTAGCTGCAGAATAATTTACCTGACCAGGCAAGCCGGTAATTCCGCTTAGAGAAGCAATATTAATTATTACACCGCTTTTTTGGCTAATCATTGGTTCTGATACGGCTTTTGAGCAATTGAAAACACCGTTCAAGTTAATACTAATAACATCGTTCCAATCTTTCTCAGACATAAGCATTAAAAAACCATCTCTGACAATACCAGCATTATTTACAACGATATCTATCTTTCCGTACTTTTCCACGATGTTGTTAATCATTTGTTTTACCTGCCTATAATCCGATACATCAGCCTGTTCAATAGAAATTGTGGTATTTCCCGGTAATAACTCTTCCAGTACCGTTTTTGCAATATCAAGTGATTTGTTAAAATTTATGATAACCGCATCCCCATTTGCAGCAAAAGCTGTAGATATTGCCTTTCCTATGCCCTTATTCCCACCTGTAACTAGAACAACCCTTTGAGTACTCATTTTCACGTGACTCTATTATCTTATGAGAGCATATCCCATAATGGGCCTTTCTTACCCATTTTCCTAAGTAGTGCCAAAATATTTGTATCGCATCTTATATCAAGCCCGGGTACGATCCAGTTTTGATGTTTCTTTGCATGTTCAGAAATATTTTGTAATATGGTATCGGTATCTATCTTCGGTGTTAAATAAAACGTAGGTTCAAGCAAATTCCTATCTTTTCTGATTACACCATCCTCTATAGCCTTGCTATGGAGCCATGTGTTTGGATATATACGCAACCCCAGTAATGCAATAACCGCCGTTGGCTTAATTTTTTCGAAAAAGGCAAATGTTTCTTTCATCGTCGAATAGTCTTCTTCAGGCCCACCAAGAATAATATAATGGGCATTGGGAAAATCAATTTCCATGCAACATTCAGCTGCATATGCGATATCATCGAGAGTAAAGGGTTTGCCTAGCCCTTTCAAGGTTTTTTCAGAACCTGCATCGGAACCAAATTCAATTCCTTTACAGCCGGCCATTTTCATAAGAGCGGCAAGTTTTGGTGTCATACCCTTTGGTGTTGCAAAACATGTCCAGTTTATCTTTAGATCATTTCTCACAATCTCTTCACATATTGCAACAGCATGTTCCTCAGGAAAGTTAAAAATATCATCAACAAAGAAGACATAATCAATATCATAATTAACCTTCATCTCTTCTAGCTCTTCCACTACATCTGCAGGTTCTCTTAATCTCAATTTATTGCCCTCAATGCATGGATATGTACAATAAGTACACTTAAACGGACACCCCCTCTTTGATTGTATATTTGCCATGCCTCCAAGTTCAAAATACGTTCTATTACTTAAAAGGGATCTATCAGGCCGATTATTAATTTGAGTATATGCCATGCCATTATAGTTAAACGTACCGTCTTTTATGTAACAGAGACTTTGAATATCATAAACATATCCGCCATTTTCAATGGCATCTACGAACAGAGCGAATGCTGTTTCGCCTTCGCCTACAATGCCTGTTTCCAATTCGAGATATCTTAAAACTTCTTCAGGAAAGATAGAGAAACCGGAGCCGCCAACCACCAAGGGAACCGATGTGTGCTTTTTAATGAAATCTACAATATGCCTGATCCTTGGCATATAGAAAATACTTTTATTATAGATGAGATTATCGATATTCCTTATGGATATGCCAATAACATCCGGGTCGAAATCTTTCAGGGCATCCGTAATCACAGAGCAACCATCTTCTACAAAACAAAGATCAATAAGTCTAATATCATGTCTTTTGCTTCGTAATGCCTGTGCAATATATGCGGCGCCAATTGGCGCTACAGGATATGGATACTTCTCGTTATTGACAGAGACGAGCAGAACTTTCATTCAGTACCTTTTTTGAAGCGCCAGCATGTTGGGTCAGACGATAGATAATTACCGGTAATCTGATACGCATTTCCTCTGCACCCATAACATTTATACCGATCCTCACATGTTTTACAAGGACCTTCGATTTTTTCGTAGATATTTCTGAGATTTGTAATTACATGACTGCTTTCAAGGATATCTTTCAGAGGTTTTTCCCTGATATTTCCAATAGGCATATCTATGCCTGGACAAGGCTGTATGTATCCCTGGGAATTAATAAGGCAACTGTAAAAATGGCGTTTGCACGAAAAAGCTGCGATGGTTGGACGCGACCTCCATACAATACCAAGCCTTTCCCTGTCGATCGCTTCTAAACGTTCAAATATCGCTTTGACTTCAGATATAGACACATTCAGGCCAGCATTTTCTTTTGCCCTTCCCTGGTATGTTAATATTTCAAAATAAGGAATAATGCGATTTTCTCTAGCCCATGTCCACATAGATGGAAGTTCAGCCATATTCTGTTTACATATAACAGTCTGTATTCCTAACGACACCTTTCCATTAGGATACCCGGCATCCATCAAAAATTTTAATCCCTTTCTTATATTCTTAAAAACACCTCTTACACCTGCAAGCATGTCCTGAACTTCGGATTTCATACTATTGCTTTTAATAATTACGGTGACCCCTTTTTTAAAGAGAAATTGAGCTATTTCTCTGGTAACGAGAGTGCCATTGGTAAAAAGTACCTGTTGTAATCCAAGCGAATTTATATAATCTACTATATCTCTTACTCCGCTATATATCAGCGGTTCACCTCCTCCTAAAAGTATTATTTTCCTAGCTCCCAGTTCCCTGGCCTGGTAAATAACTGACTTTAATTCATCAAGACTCAGCTCATTCTCAACAGGCTCTCCAGCGCTTGAGTAACAATAAAGACATCTGAGATTACATTTCTTTGTAAACTCCAGTTCTATGGAAAGCAATCCTTTTTTATCAAGGCATTCTGCAATTTCATCGTCTGCAAAACCAAGTTTGTAAACCATATCAGCACTGTTACTCATACAATTTAAACCTCCTGTCCTTGAAAGTAATAGCCTTCCGACTCCCCCCTTCGAAAAGTCTTTTTTCTATCTCCATTGGATGTATAATTTCCACCTCAGGTGTTACCCTGGCCTTTGCCCGAAGCATATCATTTAATGATGTTAAAAAATCACCGTTGTTGTAATAAGAACCCACCCTTAAGACTATGTGGTCTGTCTGGTCGTCGCCTGTATATGCCTCTATTTGATAATTAACCACACCCTTCACTCCAATAAGCGCATTTTCAATTGTTTGCGGATACAGGGTAACACCTCTAACCTTCAGCTTGTGATGTTTTCTCCCAAGAATTGGACCGATAAGCACAGAACTTCTTCCACACAGACAGGGTTTTGATATTTTAAAAGTTATATCGCCTGTTTTATACCTTATTAATGGCATTCCTTCTATCTGAAATGGCGTTAGAACTAATTCTCCAACCTCACCGTCAGAAAGTGTGTTGCCATTAGCATCCACTATCTCTACTAGAACAAGGTCTGGGTGGCTATGAAGTCCATGGTGAAACTCACATTCACAAAATGATACCTGTCCCTCTGTAATTCCGTATGTAGAGTAGCACATTTTACCAAACGCATCTTCAATTAAGCTCCCGAGAGGATTTGCGCTGAAATCTGCATTCCTGATACTTTCACCAATGAGGACAATCTTTTCTATACCAAGATCTTTCAAATATGCACCATTTTCTCCAGAACGGCACAGTTTTTGGGCTATAAATGAAGGTACTGCAACAATTCCCGTGGGTTTTAATTCCTTGATAAGATCAAAATGCCTGATTATATTCTGAGGCCCTATCCTCACAACAGAAGCCCCCAGCTTTATAAGTCCTCTGTAATAGGCTATCCCAGCAATAAAGAGATTGTCACAGGTAACAGCTATATGGAATATATCTCCCCTTTTTACACCCGTATAACTAAAACTCCTCCCTTCGTTGCATGCAAGTCTCTCCAGATCGTTATGTGAAAGCGCTATAAATACGGGATCACCCGTTGTACCCGTAGTGGAAACTATTTCTGCAATATTCTGCCTTGTAATTGCAAGAAACGCCCAATTATCCTCTTGAATATTTTCCTTATTTGTAAAAGGTAGCTTTTGGATATCTTCTATGCCTTTTATGTGTGATGGGAGCAAGCCAAGACTGTCAAATCTTCTCCTGTAATATGAAGAATTGTCGTAAGCATACCGGATAGTTTCGATCAGTAATTCTTCCTGGATACTTTTTATTGCGCCCCCAGAAATCATATCGGTTGAATCAAAATTCTTCATACATTATTCCCATGAGTAGTTATATATCTTTGATCCCCGTTTCTCAGCATTGCCTGCTTCCTCAAGTAGAAAAAACTCTGCCATATACCGGCCATCTTTTATAGTCAGGTTTTTATCTTGTAATCTGATTCCTCCTGCAATTGCCATACTGGTGTGTTTTCCATCAATGCACTCGACCGCATATTCCATGACATTCCTGTGCGTATTTTTAATGGGGACTGTTATACTCTCGCCTCTTATGTCAAAGGCAATGGTTACCTGCGCTGCCAGTGAATTAGGAGTAGTGTATGGAAAAAGCAATGGACTTGCTCCAAGGATACCCTCTTTCAGGATACCATTGAAATACTCATCCTTAATATCTTCTACAGAATCATCCACACCTAAAAAAAGACTGATGTCGTTATTCCCGACAGGAATATTAATTTTAGCCTCATCTAGCATAATACCGATGGAAACAACCGTCAATTGCACCAAACTATTAACGAATCGCATTTGTCTGACCATATCTTTAACTCTAGTCATTGCATATTCTATGTCGGCGCTGCTAATTTTAATTATTCCCGTGATTACTGGTCTCATGTTTTACCAAATATGATTGCAGAATTTTGTCCTCCAAAACCGGCTGATAGTGACATTGCTATGTTCACAATATGATGTCTTGCTATATTCGGGACATAATCAAGATCACATTCAGCGTCTCTTTCATTAAAATTGATTGTAGGATGGACTATTTTGTTTTTAATGGAAAGGAGACAGCATATTGCCTCTATTGCACCAGCAGCACCAAAAGAATGCCCCAACATAGATTTAGTTGAACTTATAGGAATATCGTATGCGGCTTTTCCAAATACTTTTTTAATGGCTTTTGTTTCCATCAGGTCATTGTATACAGTACCGGTACCGTGGGCATTAATATAATTGATTTCACGTGGTTTTAGATTGTGCTCAGAAATTGCTTGATTCATGGCATCAGCAAGTCCACGACCCTCCCTATGAGGGCCCGTCAGGTGATTGGCATCAGCTCTTGAGGCATAGCCCATTACCTTTCCATATACTTTTGCCCCTCTGTGACTGGCGTGCTTTTCAGATTCAAGTACAACAAATGCTGCACCCTCGCCAGGAGCAAGACCTGTCCTGTTTTTATCAAAAGGTCTGACCTTTTCCTCTGTTATAGCCTGAAGGATATGAAATCCTATAATAGCAAAATCGCTAAGTACGTCAATCCCGCCAGCAATCATAAGGTCTGCTTTACCAGCCATTATCTTCCTTGCTGCTATTCCTATTGCATCGGTGCCAGAAGCGCAAGCTGTGGAAATAGTAATACTGGGTCCGTTCAGATTATATTTAGCAGCAAGATATGAGGTTACATACGAAAGCGACTCTCTTTCGTAATCATAGATTGTTTTTTGTTTTTTGCTTTCTATCAATCGTTTTTCCTTTACAAGCACATTTCCAAGTACTGTTCCGATTGAAAGACCGGCGTTTTGACATTCCCGAAGATTCGCGTCCTTCATCGCCATACACAGCGCCTTTTCTGCAATAAATTGCAGCTTGTTTTCAAGACTTATATCGTCTGCGAAAGAGGATTGGTCAATGCCTGCCATAAGCCATTTCCTACCAGTGTCGAGCATTGGCAGTGACATCCTTTTAATGGCATCCTCACCCGAACACAATGCATTCCAAAAGTCATCAACTTTCATAAAAGGTTTTAAAGGGGTAACAATACCGACGCCGCTTACAACCACGCCTTCTTTCAAGTTTTTCATGGTTTATCAAGCCGCCATATAGAAGCGTTCAGCATTACCGTGTCGATGCGATACCCAATTGCCTTAAAAAGATTTAAAGAGTTATGCGCATGGTAAAACCCATACCACCCTTCACAGACACTTTCAGAAAAATCATGACAAAGAGTGCCTCTTCTTACGAAAGGATCCTTTACAAATTTCCTCTCTACGTCGGGATAACTGCGGGTCAAAATTCCAAGAATGCCTTTAGATTTTAATACTCTGAATATGTCTCTATAAACATAATCTCTCGAATCCTCAGGAATATAAGGGTCAGCACACGTAAAAAATACTATGTCAAAGGTACCGCCGTTGAAAGGCAAGGGAGTTCCAAATCCTTTCCATAATTCAGATTTAATCCATTTTACGGACTTGGGATTTACTATTCTGTGGGATGCTTGACTCTGAAAGATGTCTTTGAAATCCAATGCTGTTACCTTTATATTGTACTGTTCCTGCATTTGAAGGATATCAAAACCCGGGCCGTAACATAGGGCAAGGACATTCGCATTATCATCCCTTCCGGAAAACAATAGATTTATGAGGACAGAACGAGCAAATCTAAATTCGGTGTTACCAAGGAATTCCTCCCAAATCTCGGTTGAATTGCTGTCAAAACTATAAAGAGGTGGGTTACCATTCAAAAACTTATCGGCGTATATTATGCACTTTTCAAAAAAATCTACCTGTCCTTTAAAAGTGTCTTTTGCTACCTTGAATTCATCCGTTGATAGTTTTGTTTCTATGCTCTTTCCCTCTATCCACAAATAAAACTCATTGTTCTTCTCCAGATATTCACACTCGTGTAATAGATCAATAATTGCTTTTGCCATTCTGAGTCGTACTCTATCTTGCAGCTTATAACCAAGTTTTTGCCGGAATGCCTCAATAGCCTCCTCAATGGTGAAACGCCGCATAGATTGAAGAAGTTTAGAAATACCCTCTTCGTCTATAAAACGTATAAGCCGATCTGTGAGAAACATCTGAGTGAGTGATTGACTTAACAGCGACTTTATATTTGGAGAATCTACATTCATATACTTACTCTCTTCATAACTTATAAGTACTTCGATAAAATAATTGCAGAGGCAATACCGGATTCTTCTGTAGAGTATACCAGTACATTCCTCAGATAATCAGGCAATAAAACTTTATTCTTGATAATGGCTTTCGGTATTGCACCATTCTTAATAGCAAGAGAAGATAGTATTATATGCCACATTACCGTAAGTGAAAATGCATTTCCCGCAAGAGGTATTATGCATCCAGCAGGTATATCATTCAGACATAATTTATCCGGTATATAAGAATCCGTCATTACCAGATCAATATCTTTTAAGCTTATATTTGCCTTTGCCAAACATTGATTGATTACATCATACAATGCAATATCAGGATTTGAAGGATTAAATTGGGATGCCGTACTTGATATATAACAATAGGGAGTCGTCTCCGTTATTTTTCCCTCTTTTTCAATCAACAGCGCTCCTGAGCCTTCCGATAGTGTATTTATTCCCAATCGTGAATAACAGTACAATGAAAGTTCATTAAGTTCATCCGAAGAAACAACGATTGACTTATCAACTTCTCCGGTTCTCAACATCTGGGATGCAAGCATTACTGCCTTTAGCGCAGTTGTTGCACCGCCAACGAGTGTATACACCGGACCTTTAATGTCAAAGCCGATGGATACATTACCAGCAGGGGCGTTTAGCACTGAATCTGAAAAATGTATTGGGCTTATATTGTCAGCACCATCCATCACAAGTGCCCTGTGGAATACTTGTGCGTAATTTAATGCACCGTGAGTTATTCCTGCAACCAGTGCAGTATCTTTATCATTCAAGGTCTTGACACCTGCATCGCTTATTGCAAGGTTTACCGCGACAAGTGTGTATTTTGATATATCCGCAGCACGTCTAAACCGGCCATCGCTTATATATACATCAAAATTAAAATCACTAATTTCTCCGCCGTAAGTTTCGTGTATCGTTGAAAATTTAGTTAGTCGTTTGATCCCAGAAGTGCCGTTTATTATATTATTCCAGAATTGTTCCTTCCCTATACCCATAGGAGTTACTAAACCTACCCCGGTTAAAACTAATTTTTCCATAAGAAATCCTTGATTATTATTGATGCATTTGAACCACCAAAACCGAATGAGTTGGAAAGGATAGTTTTTATATTATACCCCATGGCCTCTGTAGCTATATTTAATGCACATTCAGGATCAGGCGTTTTATAATTTATATTGGGTATAAGGGTTTTGTAAAGTATTGATAACAGGGAAACAATTGCCTCAACTGCTCCTGCGCCTCCAAGGAGGTGTCCGATCATTGGTTTTATTGAACTGACAGGTATTTCCTTTGCCTTGTTTCCAAACACCATCATAATTGCATTCGTCTCCATTATATCGTTATATTTTGTCCCGGTACCATGTGCATTTATATAATCAATTTCAGGATAACCAGCATCTTTCAAAGCCTTTTGTATAGCAATCGCAGCACACTTTCCCGATGGCTCAGGGCTTGTCATGTGGCAGGCATCTGACGATGCACCATAACCAGCTATCTCACCCAATATATGTGCGTTTCGTCTAATAGCATGCTCCAGTTCCTCTAAAATCAAAATCCCTGCACCCTCTCCAAGAACCAGTCCTTCTCTATTTTTATCAAAAGGCTTACAAAGGGATGGTGTTATTGCCATAAGGGAATTAAATCCTGCAAATGAAAACTCATTCATGGTATCGTATCCGCCGCAAATTGCTACATCATAATCGCCGTATCTTATTGAATTGAAGGCATGGCCAATAGCATCGGTACCTGAAGCGCATGCATTGGAGAAAACCAAAAAGTCTCCTTTTAATTCCAATTCCTTAAAAAGATGAATTGCCTGATAATGAGCCAGATAATCAAATACCTGGGAAACCTTTGCCCTGTTTAGCCCTCTTTTTATAACTTTTTTATGAAATATCTCACCTGAAAGCATACCGCCGAGCGTAGTGCCAACAGACAAAAGTATTGGTATATCTTTTACAGCGTCAATGATATTTGCATCTGCGAGCGCCTCACGAGTTGTATGAATCAGGAGATGTGATGCCCTGTCGAGCCTTTTGCCTTTCAGTTTGTTAAGAATGGTGGTGCTGAATTGACTTGCTTCTCCGCCCGTTTTTCCCCTATATTTTGAAGAATCAAATGATGTGATCCGCTTTATGCTGGAAACACCTGATTTTATCTTTGCCCAATTTTCCTTTCTCCCAATGCCATGGGCAGTAATAATACCAATACCGGTTACAACAACCCTTCTAATCAAAACGTTTGCCCTTTGCCTCCCAAATCCGCAATTTTTTAAACCCACCGTAAAAATAAACCAGTAATAATACAACCATCATAAATATGAAAAGCGCACCCACAATGCCTGTAACAACAACGAAAATCATCAAAATACTTGACAAGACAAGGTAACACAAAAGGGTAGAAAATAAGGACTTTGTAAAATAACTATCTCTCATGTCGTTCTTCTGAGTATATCTTTAACTGTGGAAAATTTGAAATGCTGAAGTAAACCTTCCACCTTTTTGGGTGTTACCTTTATATTAAAATAATGCATAAACCGTCTGCTTAACGGAAGGTCAATATGTGGCTGTTCCATATCAAATTCCCAAGGATGTATATAAACAATAACTGGATATCCTTCTTGATTTATTCTTTGGATCTTCGAGACAATGTAAAAATAAGGGAATATCCTCAAGGGCAATCCTCCCGTAAAAGGAAGATGTTCCCAAAATAGTCTTGTAGTAGTAAGAGGGAATTCCCATATTTCTCCATAATCAGTAATAAATTTGTATGGATAGAGAGGGAAATTCCTGCTCCCCATTCTGGTTAGAGGAACCATGCTCGAGTCATAAAGCATACCAAGTTTTTTAAGTATCTTCAATGCCCATAGGGTCTCTTTCCTTATCGACCATTCTGGCGCCCTGAATCCTAAAACCTTTTCATTGGTAATGGATGATATCACGGAAATGGATTTGCTGACGTCTTCCTCAAATTCCTGTTCTGTCATCTCAAAAATCCGTTTGTGATAGAAACCGTGGGTTGCTATTTCATGCCCTTCGCTCTTAATTGTTTTGATAAGGTCAGGCTCTTTAAGGGCAATGTAACCAAGGACAAAAAATGTAGCCTTTATATTATAGAATCTAAAAAGGCGCAGTATCTTATCGGTGTTTTTTCTTATACGATTTTCATAGGTATCCCACTGTTTGGGGTCAGAATAACCTTCTACACCACAGATGTGATACCAGTCCTCAAGGTCAACGGTCAAACCATTAATCACTGATTCTTGCTCAAGAGTTCTGCAGATTTTTTACCATACATACTGTCAGGCGAAAGCTCAACCGTCTTCTTCCGGTTTTTTACGGCTTCTTCTTTATCTGATAAAATATTCATTTCCAGTTCGCCAATTTTATAATGAATATAAGCCTTTCTATCGTTGTCCAGGGTTGAATTTTTGAGTGCAATTTCGTAAGACTCCTTTGCCACTTTTCCTCTATTGTAACGGACTGAGTTCTCTTTACTGACATGTACATCCTCATAACCAATTGCACTGCTTGCAGTGGATTCTGACGGGTCGGTATTTTTTGCCAGGTAGTTGTACAAATCTCCCTTTACAATATAACCTTCAGTATAAACCGGCTTGAAAAAAAATGCCTTTTGAAATGCACCGATTACGTGATTCTCCCTATTAACAAGCGCTGCAAACTTTGCGTAGACAAGCCAATATTCCGGTTTATTATAATTCGTCCTGTAAAGAATTTTGACCTTTTGTTGCGCTTCCACCGCTTTCCGATTCCAGGCGGGATTTTTTGAATCTTTCATAATCATGGCCTCTTCTATCATAGCATCTGTATATTTTAGTTCGTCCTTGTTAGTAGCATCCATAAATTTTTTTAACATATCCATAGCTGCATCACTCTTTCCTTCTTCTTTAAGAGACATGGCCTTTTCATATAAATCATCCTGAGTCACTTGTGCAGTGGATTCTTCGGCATTGCTTATTTTAGTCTCGTAAAAAACAACAATCGCTATTAACCATACCAATAAAATATAATTTCTTCTCATGTTCATAAATTATTCTCCTCCATGTAAAAGATTTTTCATTTCCTTATCGTATAAAAAAGTCAGTACAGATGCCAGCCTCCCAATTACCGGCATGGGATCGCTCAGGGAAAGAATATCGTCTTTTATTTTGAAATCAAAAAAGCTGGGTTTTAGTCTTAATCTCTCCGGGTTTTTGATAAAGTGCAACAAATCTCCCGGGATAAGCCACCTGCATCTGACACCAACATTATAGTCCATGACAGGCCCAATATCACCTTCCATTGCCAGCTTGAATAAGAGAAAAGGAAAGTCAATGCCTGATTCAACAGCCAGTTGTAAAGACCCCCAGAATCTTGGATTTACTTCAAGTAATTTCGGCTTCCTGTCTCTCGGATCAATTTTAAATTCCACATGGGCAATCCCTGTCCACTGAAATGACTTCATCAATGACCCGGCAATTTCTCTGACATCCTCCCTTTTCACACTTTCCCTGAGAGTGCTCGGCCCACCTCTCACGGGATGTGAGCGTAAACGCTTGTATACAAAAGATGCCCGTATCTCAGATTGAAAATTGAAAAGTAATCCAACTCCATACACTTCGCCTCCGTCTGGTATATATTCCTGAATGATAGGAAATGGATACTCTTTGTGCACTTTCAGGTATAACGTTAGTAATTCCTCTTTCTCTTTAACGTATACAATACCTCTTGAACCAGAACTATTCCGTGGTTTTATAAGAACAGGATACGCAGTTTCTTTTGCAATTGCCGCAAGTTGCTCAATATCGTTTACAACAAAAGTCGTTGGGATGCCAAACCCTCTTTCCCTTGCATACTGCATAATAAAGGCCTTATCGTGGACTTTTCTGGCAATATTGACGTCGGCAAAGGGCAATCTCGTGTATCTTTCAATCCTTTGCCTATTGGCTGTATCAGTTAAAAGAACCTGTGTCGAAAATTCCATAGGAAAGATAACATCGTACTTACCCTCTTTAAGTTCTGCTTCAAGGTCTTTAAGGAAATCAACCGGGGATATTACCGGAGATGAATAGATCCATCTCCTGCTGCAGTATTTCGAAAAAATTGCCGCTGCAAGCCTTGTCCTTTCGCCTGCTGTAACATAAAATCCCTTCCTGCCGAAAGACCTCACCGCTGCAAGGGATTTATTCCACATCCCATCAAGAATCAGAACCCTGCCCATAATAAAAATCCTGCTTATTTTTTATTGTTTTTCTAACAGTCTGCCTGAAACCAAAGTTCATGGGATAGAAGAAATTCTTATATGTCCCGTTACCCCATAGTCTTTTAAAAATTGCAGTATAAGAGAAACTCTCTTTTAAAGCATAATGAAATCCATCAAAGAGTTTTTCAGGTTTCATTAATTTGGGCATAAAAACGACATTGTTCGTATTGTAATTTGACCAGTCGTGGTCTATAATCCTGCCTTCCTGCAACATTTGTGAATATACCCGCGTTCCAGGATACGGTGTTAAAATAGAAAAGTAGCAAACATCCAGTTTTGCCTTAATGACAAACTCTATTGTTCTGTCAAAGACGCTTTCATCATCGTGGTCAAAACCAAAAACAAAGGCACCTGTTACTCCTATACCGTAATCATGAAGTTTCTTAATAACATCGATATAGTTATCAGGCGTATTGAATGTCTTTCCCATATTTGCAAGATTACCCTGTGATAACGACTCAAATCCTACAATAAGTCCAATACAGCCGCTCTTTTTGCAGAGTTCGAGGATTTCATCGTTTTTTGCGATATTGACAGACGCTTGTCCTGTCCACTTGAGATTATAAGGTATGATCCGGTTTAAAAGCTCTTTTGCGTGCACCCTGTTGCTTATTATGTTATCGTCTACGAAAAAGACCCCATTTTTAAGAACAAACATACCCTCAAATGGCTTCAGGTTTTGTATCTCCTTTTCAACCTCATCAACAGGCCTGTTTCGGAATTTACCTCCGAATGAATTTGTTACAGAGCAAAATTCGCAGTTGTGCGGACATCCACGTGTAGTCTCAATAAAATGCACAGGAAGGTACCTTTTCCCCTCATATAGTCTCCAGTCCGGTGCTGGAAAATTTGCCAGGGAAGGGAATCCGTTTTCATGACGATATATGCGTTTTAGTTCGCCTTTCTTAAAATCTTCAAGGGCAGTATCCCAGAGTTGCTCTGCCTCACCGATAACCACGCTATCACAATGCTTTAATGCCTCGTCAGGTAATTTCGATACGTGCATTCCACCCATTATTACTTTCATTCCCCGGGATCGAAAGCTATCGGCTATTTCATAAGCGCGATTAACGGCAGGCGTCATGGCAGTAATACCAACAAGGTCGGCCTCTAGCTTCAAATCGAGAGATTCAACCTTTTCGTCAACAATGCTGACATCCCAGTCAGGTGGTGTAAGAGATGCAACCTTCAAAAGGCCAAGATACGGGAGGCGAAAATAAAAATCGCCCCCCAGAAAACTTTTTGAGGCAAGGGGGGAAATTAAGAGTAATTTCATGTTATCTTCCATCTTCGGGCATTAGTTTGGGCCATTGATATTTATCCTTCCATACTGATTCATAATCAGAAAGGATTTTTTGAATCTTTTGTTTGTTTTGTTCTTCCCACGATTTTAGAGAGGCAATATCAGGCTCAAGTTTTTTTAAGGTGCTTTCATATTCATTAACCTTATCCCAGAATTCAGACCCTTTATTGACAGATACGAAAGCAACCCGACCTGTCCATGCCCCTACATATATCCGCGTAATAATATAATAGGTTTTTCCTGCTTCGAGTTCTGCCTCAAGAAATGCTTTGTTTTCAGCGGTAGCAATAAATAAGTGCTTTCCAGGGTCTGCGAGGTAATCAAATTGGGACTTTGCCACGCTATTACCAATAACTTTCTCTCCATCCAGGACATTGAAGTTAATAGCAAAACCATACCCAGAAGGTCTCATGAAACGAACCAATGCCTTATCGCTAGTCGGGTTTAGTAAAACCGATGAAGATCTCATGTATGCAGAAGATCCAGCGCATGAAGTGAGACATAATACCGAGAACATGACACACCATAATTTAATTTTTCGTGACATTTTCTTTCTCCTCATAGATTCCCAAGGCAGGTTAAAGTAAAAA